>JAGSYV010000145.1 GCA_018262505.1 Pseudomonadota bacterium | reverse complement strand
CTTGCCTGGCGCGCCATCCATCCGGAGCTGCCGGCCCATCACGAGTTCCCCTACACCATCCGCGTGGTGTCGGAGATCACCGAGTCGAACGGCTCGTCGTCGATGGCCACCGTCTGCGGTTCGTCGCTGGCGCTGATGGACGCCGGTGTGCCGCTGAAGGCGCCGACCGCCGGCATCGCCATGGGCCTTATCAAGGAAGGCGAGCGCTTCGCGGTGCTCTCCGACATCCTTGGTGACGAGGACCACCTCGGCGACATGGACTTCAAGGTGGCCGGCACGGCGGCGGGTATCACCTCGCTGCAGATGGACATCAAGATCACCGGCATCACCGAGGAGATCATGAAGGTCGCCCTGGCCCAGGCCAAGGGTGGTCGCGAGCACATCCTCGGCGAGATGTCCAAGGCGCTGACCGGTGCCCGCTCGTCGATCGGCGAGCATGCGCCGCGCATCGAAGTGATGAAGATCAACCCCGACAAGATCCGGGAAGTGATCGGCTCGGGCGGCAAGGTCATCCGCGAGATCGTCGAGAAGACCGGCGCCAAGATCGACATCCAGGACGACGGCACCGTCAAGTTCGCCTCGTCCGACCTCAAGGCGATTCAGGCCGCCATGAATTGGGTGAAGGGCATCGCCGCCGAGCCGGAAATCGGCGCCATCTATGAGGGCACCGTGGTGAAGTGCGTCGATTTCGGCGCCTTCGTCAATTTCTTCGGCACCCGTGACGGCCTGGTCCACGTCTCCCAGCTTGCCTCGCAGCGCGTCCAGAACGTCAAGGACGTCGTCAAGGAAGGCGACAAGGTGTGGGTCAAGCTGATGGGCTTCGACGAGCGCGGCAAGGTGCGCCTGTCCATGAAGGTCGTCGATCAGGCCACCGGCCAGGAGATCAAGCAGGAAGCCGAGCCTAAGGGCGAGTGACCTCTGGTCCCAACGAAGGATTTTGCCGGCCGGCGCGGGACACTCCGCGCCGGCCGTTTTATTTGCCACCTCAGTCGCCGGCGAACTCACTGGTGCTTGGCGTCCGCGCTTTACGGGCAGTACCCTAGGCACCGGAAGCCGCGCCGTACCATCGGTACGATTGTCAGTTTGGCGCCGTCCGCACTTGACAGCGGGCCGTCGCTGGCTCTTGATGCGCGCCGACAAAGGCGCCGCGAAGACGGCCGCATCCAGGACGCAATACATGCTGGTCAAGACCGACGATCTGCCCCACGAGGTCCGCTACACCAAGACCGACGCCGTCATTTCGGCGGTTGGCGCGACACTCTTGATCGTCTCTGAAATGCTGGGGGCTATCGTCGCCTTCGCCTGGGCGATTGGCAGCATGCTCGGCCTCGGTGAGACGCCGATCCTGATCTTCGTCGGCGTCATGGCGATCCCTGGCCTGGTGCTGTCGGCGACGCTTACCCGCCGCATCCTGCGCGTCGAGCATTCTCTGCGCGACAACAGCAGTTTCTGATCCGACGCAGGCGACAAAATTGATTGTGGGCGTGGCAGAGCTGCGCCCTTTTCATTTTGCAAACGACCCGACCATTCTCGTTTTTATCGGCAGCGCCTGCCCCGCCGGTCGGCACAGCAGGCCGCACAACGATCCCAACCGGCTCGATGCGATGGCGTGCGCCCGTCGGATCAGCGCGAACCAGTTCGCTGCTTTGGGAGTGGGAAGTTCCAACTAGGTCGGCAACCTTTCGGTTACCGAAGGCTGAGCTTTGGTCGAATCTGCGCAATGTCCATGTTGTCATAGCGCAAAGCCCTGCTATTTGCGGAGACATAAAGTGGCTTTGCAAAAGAAGAGACCGATGAAATTTCGGCGGGAACTCATCGCTCGAGTGGATGCGAGCCTTATTCGGAGCCATACGGCGCAATGCCCGGTGGATGGTCTCGACGAGATTGCGACCGTGGCACTTGGCTTGGCCAAAGGCGATCGCCACGTGGCGCGCGGGCTCATCCTCAACGACTTTGAGGATTGGCTGTCCCGCACCGGGCGCCTGAACTCAAGCTACAATTTCACGAGCTATCCGCAGTTCAGGAGGGGCAAGCGGAGGGCAAGCCTGTTCGGTGCCCTTGCCTGGACCTACCTGCCGCCGCGACGAACCATTTCGACCCACCAGTATGCGTAAAGATCACCGCTCGCCGCGCCGGTAAGGCTGCATCAGGGCCTGCGGAACGCGCGCGCGGCGCGCCATGACACAGAGCGCGACAATGGAGAGGATGTAAGGCGTCATCAGGAACACCTGATAGGGCACGCCGTCCACTGCCGTCTGCAAACGCAACTGGAAGGCGTCGAAGAAGGCGAACAGCAAAGCGCCGAACAGCGCCCGTCCCGGCCGCCACGAGGCGAAGACGACGAGGGCGATGCAAATCCAGCCGCGCCCCTGAACCATGGTCGGGAAGAAGCTGTTGAAGGCTGACAGCGTCAGGAAGGCGCCGCCCATCGCCATCAGCGCCGAGCCGACGATCACCGCCCCATAGCGCACCGCCATCGGATTGACACCCTGTGCCTCGGCGGCATGTGGATTCTCGCCGGTCATGCGGATGGCAAGGCCGAGTGGCGTGCGAAACATCACATAAGCAAGCAGCAGGGCGAGCAGCAGCGCCAGATAGGTCGGCGGCGTTTGCGCCGACAGGACAGGTCCGATAAATGGCAAGCCGGCGAGACCCGGCAAACTTACCGGTGCGAAGGGAACGATGGTCGGCGGCGAGCCTGCGAGCGGCACGATCAGGCGGAACAAATAATAGCTGAGGCTCGAAGCGAACAGCGTGACGCCCAGCCCGGAGACATGCTGCGAGAGGCCGAGCGTCACAGTCAGCGCGGCGTGCAGCAGGCCGAAGGCAGCGCCGGCGAGCGCTGCGACGAGAAGGCCGGTCCAGAGATCGGCACCGTGATAGACGGCGAGCCAGCCGCTCATGGCGCCAAAGGTCATGATGCCCTCGATGCCAAGGTTGAGCACCCCAGCCCGTTCGCAAAGCAACGCCCCGAGCGTGCCGAAGATCAGCGGCGTGGCGATCCGCAGCACCGCGCCCCAAAGGCCGGCCGAGGCGATGATGTCGAGGACGGTGCTCATCGGCGTATCCTGTACTGAGCGAAGAACACTGCCACCAGCATGGTGATCAGCGACAGGGCGACAGTGACGTCGGCGATGTAGCTGGGGATTTTCAGCGCCCGACTCATGCCGTCGGCGCCGACGAACATGGTGGCGGTAAACAGCGCCGCCAGCACGACACCCAGCGGATGCAGGCCGGCCAGCATGGCGACGACGATGCCGGAATAACCAAAGCCCGGCGAAAGATCGGTGGTGACGTAACCCTTGACGCCCATCACCTCGATAGCGCCGGCAAGACCTGCGAGGCCGCCGGAAACACAGGCGACGAGGAGCAGCGTCCGGGCGAGCGGTACGCCGGCAAAGACGGCGCCCTCGGGACTGAGGCCGGCGGCGCGCGACTTCAGGCCAAACACGGTGCGGCTCTGCGCGAAATGAATGACAAAGGCGAGGATAAGGGCGATGCCGAAGCCCCAGTGCAGGCGTGAGCGGAACACCAGCTTCGGTAGCATCGCCACGTCCGGCACCGCTTGGCTCTGCGGCCAGCCGAAGGCCAAGGGGTCTTTGAGCGGCCCATCAATCAGCATGGAGACGACGAGCACGGCGACGAAGTTCAAGAGAAGGCTGGTCACCACTTCGTCGACCGAGAATTTGAGCCTCAGCCATAAGGGGATGATCAGCAGGATCATGCCGGCCACGGCGCCGGTGATCAGCAGCAAGGGTATCGACAGATAACCGGGGGCATTGCCCAACAGCTGCGAGCCTACGGCGGCGACAGCAATGGCGCCGAGATAGAATTGGCCTTCGCCGCCGATGTTCCAGACGCGGGCGCGGAAAGCGACGGCGGCGGCAAGGCCGGTCAGCATCAGCGGCGTTGCCCGTGTCAGCGTCTCGGTGGCGGAGAGACGCGACCCGTAGGCGCCAACCAGAATGCGCCAATAGGCCTCCAGCACCGGCGCCCCGGCGGCGGCAATCAGGATACCGGACAGCGCCAAGGCAGCGGCGATTGCCAGAAGTGGCGTCAGGATGACCAGGGCGAGCGGCCGGTGCTCGCGGCGTTCGAAGCGCATCAGGCCGCCTCTTTCTTCCAGGCGCCGGCCATCATCAGGCCGAGGGCGCGCGCATCCACCTCGTCAGCCGATACCGGCGGCGACAGACGGCCGCCGACGATCGCCTGGATGCGGTCGGCAAGGCCGATCACCTCGTCGAGGTCTTCGGAAATCAGCAGCACGGCGGTTCCGGCCTTTCTGGCATCGAGAATGCGGGCATGGACGGCGGCAACGGCGCCCTCGTCGAGGCCACGCGCCGGCTGGGCGGCGATCAGGATACGCGGCCGCTCGGCAAGGTTCCTGCCGAGGATCAGCTTCTGCATGTTGCCACCCGACAGGAGGCGCGTACGGGTCAGCGGGCCGCCACCGCGCACATCGAAGTCCCGAATGATGGTGTCGGCAAAGGCAACCGCGGCCTTGCGGTCAACAAGACCATGGCGGGAAAAGCGTGGCTCGTCGATGCGTTCCAGCACGGCATTCTCCCAGACGGCCATCTCGCCGATCGCCCCTTCGTGGGTGCGATCCTCGGGAACACGCCCGATGCCGGCGGCAACCGTATCGGCAACAGACAGATCGCCGATCGCCTCACCATAGAGCAGGATGTCGCCCGAACTGCGGGCAAGCGTCCCGGACAGCAGACGGGCTAGTACGGTCTGGCCGTTACCGGACACACCGATGATGCCGAGCACCTCGCCGGCGTGCAGGCGGAAGCTGATCTCCTTCAGGCGATCAACGCCATCGACGCGGACCGAAACGGCAGCGGCTTCCAGCACGGGTTCGCCGCGCTGATGCGCTTCGCGTACCGGCCGGGCAACCCGGTGGCCAACCATCAGTTCGGCCAGCTCGTCCCTAGAGGTCTCGGCCGACCGGCGCTCGGCGACGAGCTTGCCGCCGCGTAGCACCACGACGCGGTCAGCAGTTGCCATCACCTCATCAAGCTTGTGCGAGATGAAGATCAGCGACAGGCCCTGCCGAGCCATTTCCTTCAGCGTGGCAAACAGCGTCTCGGCTTCGAGGTTGGTCAGCACTGCCGTCGGTTCGTCGAGGATCAGGATGCGGGCGTCATTGTAGAGCGCCTTCAGGATCTCGACGCGCTGTTGCTCACCGATTGACAGATCGCCAAGTCGGGCATCGGGATCGACGGCGAGACCAAAGCGCTCGGCGAGCGACTTCAGCTTGGCTCTGGCGCGCCCGGTCTCTGAACGAAAGGACCACAGCTTCTCGGTGCCGGTCATGACGTTTTCCAGCACCGTCAGATTGGGCGCCAGCGAGAAGTGCTGGTGAACCATGCCGATGCCGGCATGGATGGCAGCACGCGGTTTGCCGGGCGGCAGATCGACACCGTGAACACGAATGCATCCCTCGTCGGGCATGTAGTGACCGAACAGGATGCTCATAAGCGTGGTCTTGCCGGCGCCGTTCTCACCGAGCAGAGCGACGATCTCCCCTTTGCCCAACGTCATCGAGATGGCGTCGTTGGCCTTGTTGTCGCCGAAGCTCTTGCTGACGCGGTCGATCTCAAGAACCGTTTCGGTCATGACGGCAATCCTGCGACGGGGAAGCGGTGATGCCAGCGACCTTCCTGTTCGAGCATTGCGGCCAGCGAAAGCACCTGACGGTCGGCGCCGAGCGGCGCAAACATCTGCACGGGCAATGGCAATCCATCGGCATCGGCACCGAAAGGCAGGGTCAGTGCCGGGAAACCTGAAACGTTGGCGAGTGTCGCGAGCGGGGCCAGGGAAGTCATGCGATTGAGATGAAGCTCGGTGTCACCATGATCTGACGGGAAAGAGCCGATCGGTGGTGGCGCCGTGGCCAGCATCGGGGCAAGCAGGACATCGATCCGGTCGAACAGCCGCCAAAGATTGCGCGACACCAGAACGCCTGATGTCTGCGAACGCCAGAAGGTGGCGGCGGAAAGCGCCCTTCCCCGCTTTGCGAAGGCTTGGGTCATCGGCTCAGCCAAAGAGAAATCGATACCGTCGGTCTCCGAGAGAACCGCCAGATTGGTCGCCACAATGTCGGAGAAGAGGCGTGCCGAAGCCGCCGCCATGGTTGCGACATCCGACCAGGCGATCGGCACGAGCTTGTGGCCGCGCGCCTCGAGAAACTGGCCGGCTGCCTCGATGGCAGCGGAACGCTCCGGCATCGTCGGAAACTCGAAACCCGTCTCGCAGAGTACGCCGATATTGAGGGGGCCGGCCTTGGGCTCGACAAGGCTGACGTCGGCAAACGGGCCACGTGTCCTGCCGGCGACGGCCGAAAGCAGTTCCGAGGCGATGCCGCCGAGATGATTGCCGAAGGCAGGGCCAGCCGGCATGACGCCGCGACTCGGCTTCAGTCCAACGAGGCCGCAACAGGCGGCCGGTACGCGAATGGAGCCGCCGGCATCGGTGGCGTGCGCGATGGCGACGATGCCGGCGGCAACAGCCGCCGCCGCTCCGCCCGACGAGCCGCCGGGTGTCCGGGTGGGATCGAGCGGATTGCGGGCCAGCGGACCAATCGCCGGCTCGCTTGCCAGTGCCAGACCAAACTCCGGCGCTGTCGTCAGGCCGAACGGCAGCAGACCGGCGGCTCGGAAGCGGCTTCCGAGATCGGAGTCGGGAGCGTTGGCCCCATCACGAGAGAACAGCCGCGAACCGGCGACCACCGGTAGTCCTGCAAACGGGCCACCGAGGTCCTTGGCGAGCGTCGGCACGCCACAGAATGGCCTGCTGGCAAACCGGTCGGGATCGGTTCGGCGCTCGGCATCGGCGGCAATTGCGCCGCGCCGACCCAAGTCGGCGTCGATATGACAGAGCGCGCCGAGATCGGAACGCAAAGCGGCAGCGTCAAGCGAGGCCGTCATGGCCTCGCCGACGGTGAGGTGACCGCTGCGGATCGCCTCAGCCAGAGCTGTCGCGTCGCCTTTCATAAGCCGGCTTACTTCGGCTCTGCGGTGTCGCGCGGCACCTCGAAGGCGCCAGACTTGATCTTCGCCCGCACCTCTTCCATGGCTGCCTCGGCATCAGCCGGCGCCACGCCCTTGGCATAGGCGATGTCGCTGCCACCTTCCTTCATAAGGCCAAAGGCGGTGTAGTCTTTGCCCACCGGCTTGCCGGCAGCCGCATCGGCGATGGCGGCGTTCAGAATCGGCCGGAACCCCCAGAGAGCGTTGGCAAACACCGTGTCGGGATAGCGCGGCGTGTAGTCGATCAGCGAGCCCACCGCCTTGATGCCACGCTCCTTGGCGGCGTCGGCGGTACCGATGCGCTCACCGAACAGGATGTCGGCGCCGGCATCGATCTGGGCAAGGCCGGCCTCGCGCGCCTTCGGCGGATCGAAGAAGGTGCCGATGAAGCTGACGAGGTGCTTCGCCTGAGGATTGACGGCCTTTACGCCGGCCGCGAAGGCATTGATCAGCATGTTGACTTCGGGAATCGGCATGGCGCCGACCGAACCGACGACGTTGGACTTGGTCATCTTGCCGGCCAACATGCCGGCGAGATAGGCGCCATCGTGGTTCCAGGTCCCGAAGACGCCGAAATTGTCGCCGGCTGCCGCACCCGACGAGCCAAGCACGAACGCCGTCTCGGGATAGTCGGCGGCCACCTGGCGAGCTTCCTTCTCGACCGCATAGGCCTCGCCGATGATCAGCTTGTTGCCGGCCTCTGCGTATTCGCGCATGGCGCGCGCATAGTCGGTGCCGGAAACGCCTTCCGAGAAGGTGTATTCGATGGCACCCTCAGCGGCGGCATCCTGCAATGCCTTGTGCAGGCAGGAGTTCCAGGCGTTCTCGACCGGCGATGCGTGGATGCCGGCCACCTTCAACGGCGTAGCAGCGCGTACCGGCAGGATGAAGCCGCCGACGCCGAGCGCAAGACCCGACGCCAGTACGGCGCGACGGGAAAGACGATAGTCCATAGTGGTCCCCTCTGGCTTCTTGATTGTGTTTTGAACAGCCGTACCAGTGCCCAAAAAATTGTCAAGTTGCCACAAGATACAAAATTGGGCACCCGGAACGATCCGCCTAAAGGGTGGTTACTTCTGGCTGCAAACCCATGAATATGCGCGCCGAGACTCAGTCGATACGGATGATCTCGAGCGCACGAATATCGGCCTCATTGCGCGGTCCGCTCATGCCGCCGGGGCTGATATAGGTGGCATTTGATGCGAGATAACTCATGTTGAAAAAATCATCGACTTCGACGCGATAGCCGCCGGCGGGAAGGCGTAGCGACAATGCCGTCGAACGGCGAAGCGGGTTGACCGGCGTCATATGCGGCATTTGGACGACGCCTGAGGCCACCAGTTGCCGTGCCTCATCGAACACTTTCACGCGCTTTACGGCATTGGTCACACCGGTCTGGATGTGGAAGCTGTGGTTCCGGTAAAGGAACGCTAGCCGATAATCCCCAGCCTCGCGCACCACCAGATCGGTAAAGACGATTCGATCATCCCGCCGGTCGATATTGGCGCTATCGATGCCGATGGTCAGAACGGCTCCCGCCTCGATCGCCGCCTCCAGCGACGGGTGCGAAGCATTGCCACTTTCTGCAAACCGCGCGATGACGCGATAAGCGCGGCGGATGCCAGGCCGAAGCGAAACGGGATCGTGCCAGACCTGATCGGAGAGATCGGCCACTGCGACTTCTCCATTCCGCAGCACGGTGAAGAGGAACGCCTCGCACCGGCCGGAGCGTGGCAACTGCCCTTCGAAATTGAGCCGCACCCGTCCATCCTCGATGACGAGATCGGTGATCACCGGTTCGCGCGGCGAGAAGACGCGGGGATCATCGTGGGCAACGGCATCAACAACGGGGACCAGCGACAGACGGGAATCGTCCGGCACGAACTCGCCGAAGACCACCTCAACAAGATTGTAGTCGAGAAGCTGCGCGTCAACGATGAGGCCTGTTACCGGCGCCCCATTGAGACGCACCTCGCGCAGCAGATAATGCCCCTGCCCGGCGGCACGCGGCGGCAGTTGCAGCGCGATGGCGATCCGTTGGCCATGATGAGTGAGGTGGCGAAGTTCCGCCTGGTCGGTGCCGAGCCGGTCTCGGACATGCGCCGTAAGGAACGGCGCGACGCGGAAGCCGCCCGCCTCCGGCCGGTAGCCGAAGATCGCCGCCGTCACCATGCCGAGATAGCCGCCGACCGACCAGAGCTGGCGTGCCGAGGAAATGCGGGGACCGTCGTCGAACCAAGTGCGGCCGGTCAGCCATTCCTGGTTCTCGACGTTGTCGAGATTGAGCGCGGCGGCACGGACCAGCGAATCGAAGGCATGGTCGACGGCGGCGACCGCTTCCACTTCGACGGCGGCCAGGAGCTCATAGGCGGTGACGAAGGGCCAGATGGCGCGGTTGTGGTAGCAGAAGATATCGGGCTGAGCCGGATAATAGACCGGCACGCCGAAGGGAACATGCGGGTAGCTCAAGAGAATCCGTCGTGCGCGGTCGCGATCGGCAATACCGGTCAGGATCGCCAGGGATAGACCGAGCATGTCGAATTTTTCGACCGGCTGCGCGGGACTATCGGGCGTGGTGATCGACGCATAGAGCCCCTTTGCTTCCACCCAGAAACCGCGATCGACGGCGGCTCGAAGATCGGCGGCCCAAGTGGCATAGCGGTCCGCGCTCGTCTTGTCGCCGCGTTCTGCTGCGAGGCGGGCGGCAAGGTCGAGCGCCTTGAAGTGGCAGGTGTTGGTGGAGAGCGCCTTGGACGTAGCGATGGTCGTGAGGTCGTCGGTCGCCCAGGGGGCGTAGGTCTGGTCGCGCCAGTCGAGAAAGGACTGCTCGCCACGATAGAGGCCATCGACAGGATCGAAAGCGGCGAGGCGATCGGCCTCGATGGTCCCCGACAGTGCGCGGAAGGCGGTATCGGCAAAGTTGGCGCGGGCCTCGCCATGAAGAGTGTTGAGCAATGCCTCGGCCCCAAAGGCCCAGGAGACGCGGTCGGTGCTGACCGGCCAGCTACCGCCGGAACCGGTGTCCTGGACGATCTGAAGACTGTCGGACGGAAGTCCCTCCGGCACGGCAATGCCATCTCGGAACGGGCTTACCTTGTAGAGGAGCGTGGTGGCTGCCCTCTCGGGATCAAGCGCGGCAAGGCCGAGATAGGCGGCGTAGGACACGTCGCGCGTCCAGACATAGGTCCACTTCTCGCCGGTCTGGAAGCACTCGCAGGGGATGGGCTCGCCATGGCGATAGGCGCCGTCGCGGATCGAGGAGACGGCGTTGAGCCGGGCATCGTCGATCGCCTGGGCAAAGAGCGCATCGAACAGCGGCGAGCCCGTCATGACGCGCGGGTCGGTGGGGCGTTCCTCGATCCGCCTGGACCGCGATGGGTTGTCGCGTCGCGTGGCTGTGGTCGTCAGCTCGAAAATCCGATTGCCATCGAACGCGCCAATCCTGACCTCGACCGTTTCGTCACGCCCGGAGGACTCGGTCGGATAGGGCGGAAAGGACAGACTTTCCTCGCGCATGGTGATCTCCGGATGCGGGCGAATCGGCAGCCGACGCCCTTTAGCCAAGATCTATCCCCGTCCATCGCCATCCGGAATGGCACTTGCCGGCATCAGTTGACGTGGAAGCCGTCGCTGTCGCGGCCCACCAGCTCCCAGGGCCAGATCTCCTGGATCAAGGCGTTGCCGTAGCTCTCGGCAAAACGCGGCATCGAGGCGAGCAAAGCCTGCGCGAGACGCCGGCCGAGACCATAAAGATCCAGCCGGAAACAGGTGAGCGGTGGCGCCATGAACTGGGCGATGGCCGTATCAGCCGAGCAACTGAGGATCGCCACGTCACGACCTGGCTGCCGGCCGGATTCGGAGAGGTAGGAATAGGCGCCGACCACCGCCCGATAGTGGGGGAAGATCACCGCCGTCGGCGGCTCGGGCATGGCGAGGAAATCGGTCATAGCCTTGTAGCCGCCCTCCTCGTGCGTGTCGGTCTTGATCATCAGGGCCTCGTCCACGACAAGTCCATGGCCGGCGAGTTCGCGCCGGAAGGCGTCCTGCAGCATGCTGTCGAGCCGATAGCCTGGGTCACCGGTCACCAAGGCGACGCGGCGGTGGCCGAAGCCGGCGAGACGGTCGATGGCGGCGCGCATGGCGAAGTCGAAGTCGAGGTCCATCCAGGGATGGGTGCCACCCGACCATGAGCGGCCCATGGTGGCGAAGGGAAAGCCGCGACCGGCCAGATAGTCGAGGCGAGGATCGTTGTCACGCGTTTCGGCAAGGATCAACGCGTCGGCCTGTCGGCGTTCGACGATGCGCTTGACGCGGTCGAGCATGTCGAGATCCGGCTTGTTCAGGTGGATGACAAGGTCAAGGCCATGCTCGGCGAACTGATCCTGAATGCCGCGAGACAGCTCCATGAAGAACATGGTGTCGGTTTTGGAGGTGAGATCGGTCGAGAGCAGCAGGGCCACGACGTTGAGCGTGCCCTGACGAAGGCTGCGTCCGGCCTGGTCCGGCGCGTAGCCGAGTTCCGCAGCGGCTTCCAGCACACGCTTGCGGGTCTCGGCATTGACCTCGGGATGGCCGTTGAGCGCGCGCGACACGGTGCCAATGGAAATATTGAGGTGGCGCGCCAACTCCTTGATGCCCAATGCCCCGTCCTCCCGTTCTCAGCAAAAATCCGGCGAGCGATCAATAGACGGAACGCCCGGTTTCGTCGAGGAAATCCACCTGTTGACGGCCTGTGGCGCTGACACCCCTCCGATACAAAAGCCCTTTGACAGATGCCATCGCCGCCGGTATCGTCGTAAACGTTTACGGAATAGAGGAACGCCGTGGAATCGCAAGACCCACGAAGGTCTTGGCGACGAATGGTCGGTATGTGGCTTCGCCGCTCGGCGGAGCGCCCCGGGAGGAAGAGAATGAAGTTCAGCGACGGCAACTGGCTACTGCCGGCAGGCATGAGCATCCTCAATCCGCATCACGTGCATGCGGTGCGGACGGATGCCCGGAAGGCCGAGATCCTGGCGCTTGCCGTGCGCGGTCGTGGCCGTGCCGACCAGATCAATGCGCCGACGCTGACGCTGACCCTCAGCGCGCCGATGGAAGGCGTCATCGGCGTGCGTATCGAGCATCACAAGGGGACCGCGAAGCGCGGCCCGGCGTTCGAGCTGTTTCCGGACGAGGCTTTTCAACCGACCATCGTTGACGGCGAGACCACGCTCTCCTTCACCTCGGGCGAGCTGACGCTGACCATCTCCAAGGACGGCGACTGGCGAACCGAGGTGACACGTGGCGGCAAGCGACTCACCGGCACCAGCTTCAGGGAGACCGGCCACGCCAGCGTCGAGGGCGAGCCGCCGCATGTGTTCGAGCGGCTCGACCTTGAGGTCGGCACGCTGGTCTATGGCCTTGGCGAGCGTTTCTCCCCCTTCGTCAAGAATGGCCAGAGCATCGACATCTGGAACGAAGACGGCGGCACCTCCACCACGCAGGCTTACAAGAACATTCCCTTTTTCCTGACCAATCGCGGCTGGGGCGTGCTGGTCAACGATCCCGGTCGCGTCGGTTTCGAGGTGGCCTCGGAAAAGGTGTCGAAGGTGCAGTTCGCCGTCGAGGGCGAGGCACTCGAATATTACCTGATCGACGGACCGACGCCCAAGGCGGTGCTGGAGCGCTACACGCGCCTCACCGGCCGGCCGTCGCTGCCGCCCGCCTGGTCATTCGGTCTATGGCTGACGACATCGTTCACCACCGATTATGACGAGGGCACCGTCAATTCCTTCGTCGACGGCATGTTCCAGCGCGACATTCCGCTGCATGTCTTCCACTTCGACTGTTTCTGGATGCGCGGCGTCCACTGGTGCGACTTCGAATGGGACCCGCAAGTGTTTCCCGACCCCCAGGGCATGCTGAATCGCCTCAGGGAAAAGGGCCTCAAGATCTGTCTCTGGATCAATCCCTACATCGCGCAGGCCTCGAAGCTGTTCGACGAGGCGGCCGACAAGGGCTATCTCCTGAAGCGGCCTGACGGCAGCGTCTGGCAGTGGGATCTCTGGCAAGCCGGCCAGGGCATCGTCGACTTCACCAATCCCGAAGCCGTCGCCTGGTATGCCGGACACCTGAAGCGCCTCGCCGCCATGGGCGTTGATGCCTTCAAGACCGACTTTGGCGAACGCATCCCGACCGACGTCGTCTGGCACGACGGTTCGGACCCGGTGAAGATGCACAACTACTACCCGTTCCTCTACAACAAGGTGGTGCACGACGCGCTGATCGAGGCCTGCGGCGAAAGCGTGCTATTCGCCCGCTCGGCGACCGTTGGCGGCCAGCGCTTCCCGGTGCACTGGGGCGGCGACTGCTATTCCGATTATCCGGCGATGGCCGAGACACTGCGCGGCGGCCTGTCGCTCGGCCTGTCGGGCTTTGGCTTCTGGAGCCATGACATCGGTGGCTTCGAGAACACCGCCGAGGCCGACGTCTACAAGCGCTGGTGCGCCTTCGGACTTCTGTCCAGCCACAGCCGCCTGCACGGTTCCAAATCCTACCGGGTGCCCTGGCTGTTCGATCAGGAAGCGGAAGCGGTGCTGCGTGATTTCGCCCGGCTCAAGTGCTCGCTGATGCCCTACCTCTATGCCGCCGCCGTCGAGGCGTCCGTTATAGGCGTTCCGGTGCTGCGCGCCATGCTGCTCGAGTTCCCCGACGATCAGGCAGCCGAGACGCTCGATCGCCAGTTCATGCTGGGGCCGTCGCTGCTCGTTGCGCCGGTGTTCGATAAGGACGGCGAGGTCGCAGTCTATCTGCCGGCCGGTCGCTGGACGCAGTTGCTCACCGGTGAAGTGGTGGAAGGACCGGCCTGGCGGCGCGAGACGCACGGCGTCCTGAGTCTGCCGCTCTATGTGCGGCCGGGCAGCCTCGTCGCCTTCGGCAGCAATAACCAGCGGCCCGACTACGACTACACGGACGGCGTCACCTTCGCGCTCTATGAGCTTGCCGACGGCGCCAGCGCCACGGCAACGGTACCGGACCATCGCACCGGTGCGCCGGCCCTGACGTTGACGGTGCGCCGCGATGGCGATGTTCTGACCGCGACGCCCGACAGCGATCTTCCCTACGCCCTTCGCCTCGTCGGCATCGGGCACGTTGCCGCCGTCGACGGCAGCGACAACTTCGACCGACGTTCCGGTGGCGTCACCCTCCGCGCCGCCGGCCCGCTTCGGATCACCCTCCCACCAGCCTGAGACGGCTGTGCCATCTTTAAGGCGACGATCCGAAGCAGAAACCCCGGAAGCGCGGCTTCCGGGGTTTTTCTTGGCCTTGATAATTCTTGGGCTTCAGAGTCGCTGTTCCGTCTCCGCGTCGAAGACGTGGACGGCGGCGTCGGAAAATGACAAGCCGGCACGGTCGCCGGTGGCAACCATCCGGCGGCCGGTCTCTACCACCATCAACTCGGGCGTTGTCGCCGTGGTGACGAAAGTGGTCGAACCGGTCGACTCGGCGAAGGAAACTGAAGCGTCAAAGCGCCCCTCTCCCGGAGCGGTCAACGTCAGATGCTCGGGGCGGACACCAATCAGCACTTTGCCGCCAATCGGCGCGGCGACTGGGATCGTCAGGCTGAACGGCCCAGCGCCCAGGTCGATCGCAACCATTCCACCCTCGGCAACCGTTGCCGGCAGGAAGTTCATGGCGGGGGAGCCAATGAAGCCGGCGACGAATTTATTCGCCGGCTTATCATAGAGATCGAGCGGCCGCCCCTGCTGCTCGATGACGCCGGCTTTGAGCACAACGACGTGGTCGGCCATGGTCATCGCCTCGATCTGGTCATGGGTGACATAGACCGAGGTGGCGCCGAGCCGATCATGCAAGGCGCGGATTTCCTTGCGCATGTGAACGCGCAGGGCGGCATCGAGATTGCTGAGCGGTTCGTCGAACAGGAAGGCCTTGGGGTTGCGGATGATCGC
>JAGSYV010000144.1 GCA_018262505.1 Pseudomonadota bacterium | reverse complement strand
GCGCTCGACGTATCGATCCAGGCGCAGATCATCAACCTGCTGATGGACATCCAGGAAAAGTACAATCTGACCTACCTGTTCATCGCCCATGACCTTGCGGTTGTCCGCCATATCTCCGACCGGGTCGCGGTGATGTATCTCGGCAAGATCATGGAAATTGCCAGCAAGGACGAGTTGTTCGGGCGGCCTTTGCACCCCTACACGAAGGCGTTGTTGTCGGCGGTGCCGGAAGCCGATCCCGATCTGGAGCGGACGCGCAAGCGCATCATCCTGCAGGGCGACGTGTCGAACGCCATCGATCCTCCTGCCGGCTGTCGGTTCCATCCGCGGTGTGCCTACGCAACGGAAATTTGTTCCCAATCGATCCCCGAACTTCGGGACCAGGGAGGCGGACATCGGGTTGCCTGCCTTCGCCTGGCCGAAATTGAGAAAGAGACCGCCTAGCCCATCGATACGCCAAGCGGACCGAGTGCGTCGCCGCGATCGCCTAGCCACAGGCGGTCGGGAAGGGGAGGGCTTTGTCCCAAGCCGCCCCTGGCTCGCCCAGCGATCAAGGGCTGCCGCTTATGGTTGGCGAGCAAGACATGAAAGCGGAATGCACCCATGAAAGTGCTTCGACAGAGAAAAATACCGACCCCTTGTGTGAGCAATCACGCCTCCAATCTCATGGAGATCGGAAACGGCGACCTTCTCTGCGCGTGGTTCGGCGGCTCCATGGAAGGGTCGTCGGATATCAGCATCTACCTGGCGCGCTATGATCGCGGCCGCGACGCTTGGCTCGATCCTTCCAGGATGTCGGATGACGCGACGCGGTCGGAACAGAACCCGGCCCTGTTCCGGCATCCGTCGGGTGAGCTGTGGCTGCTCTATACCGCACAGGACAAGGCCGACCAGGGAACCGCCGTGGTCCGGCTACGTCGGTCTGCCGACGACGGGCTGACGTGGAGCGAGACAACCGATCTCATCGGACGGCCCGGCACCTTCATCCGTCATGCGCCTGTGGTCAATCCATCCGGGCTGTTGCTGCTGCCGACCTGGCATAGCGACATGCACAATGCCTTTGGCGACGATTCAAGCCTCGTGCAGGTGTCAGCCGACGGCGGCCGCAGTTGGGATGTGGTGGAGGTGCCCGACAGCCGGGGCTGCGTCCACATGGACATCCTCGAGAGCTGCCGTGTGGCCTTCTTCCGGCGGCGTCAGGCCGATTTCATTTTCCGTAGCGTGTCGGAGGACGGTGGTCTCAGTTGGTCGGCGCCGGAGCCGACGACACTGCTCAACAACAACTCCTCCCTTCAGGCCCGCGCGCTCCAGGATGGGCGTCTCGTCATCGCCCATAACGACATCGCCGCCGCGGGCCGCCCCAGCGAAAGTGCCGTTCCGCCTTGGATCAAGGATCGGCAGGCTTTTCTCGCCGCCTGCGGGACCATCGACAACGGCGCCGTCTGGGGCGTGCCGCGCAACCCCCTCGTTCTCTCCGTCTCGACCGATCTCGGACTGAGCTGGCGCAAGGAAATGGTGCTGGAAGCCGACGCCACTCTCCGCTCTGCTCACGACGAGCGCGGTGCCTTTGTCGGCGACTATTCCTACCCGTCGATTATCCAGACGAGCGATGGGTTGGTTCAGGTCAGCTACTCGTATCTCCGTGATTACATCAAGCATGTGACGCTTTCTGTCTAGAGATATTTGCTCGAACTCAAGCCGATCCCGAGCAGGAGCTCGTCATGATCCAAACTGAAAAGATAGCAATTATTGCCGACGACTTCACGGGAGCCGGGGACGCAGGCATTCACTTCGCGCATTTTGGCCGGAAGGTCGAGCTCTTGCTATGCATTGACGCTCTTGCCCAGAAACGCCGCGACGACACCGACATCGCTCTTACCAGCGAAACGCGATTCCTCGATCCCCCCGAAGCCGGGCGCGTGGTACTCGACATGGTTCGGCAATGCCTGGCCGCCGGTTACAAGCGCATCTTCAAGAAGATCGATTCCACCATGCGGGGTAATCCGGGCCGCGAGATTGAGGCCGTCCTGGCGGGAACCGGCCTGGCCGCCGCGCTGATCTGTACCGCCATGCCGAAAACCGGGCGGACCTGCGTTGACGGCGTCATCTATCTCGACGGGATACCATTGCACCTGAGCGACATCGGGCACGATCCCTTTCACCCGCTCGCAAGCTCGAATATTGCCGATCTTCTTCGCCTTCAGACCGATCTACCGATCGGCTTGATCGGCCTCAAGGAAGTCGAAGCCGATGAGGCGGTGCTTCGGCAAAAGATCCTCACCATGATGGCGCAAGGTGTTCGCCTGATCGTGGCCGACGCGGTCGAAGATCGCCATCTCGCGGCGCTGGCGCGACAGCTCACGCCGGGCGACCTCCTGCCGGTTGGAGCTGGCGGCTTTGCCGAAGCACTGGCTCGTCTCTGCGCGCCTGAGGGGCCGGCGTGCCGCGAGGAACGCAAGTTGGATGCTGACAAAAGCGGTCTGTTTCGGACCATCGATATCCGCCCGGATGCGCCGGCAGCTGACATCCGCAAGGCTTGCGAGGCTCGCCTCAACGAGCCCAGCCGGAGCCAGTCGAACATCCTCCTGCGCGTGGTGAATGGCGAGCGGCCGGACAAGATTTCTCGCGAAGACGGTGAGAGGGTGGCCGAAAAGCTCGGCTATGCCACCGCGAGCATCTGTTCCATGCTGCCGTGCCGAACCCTGGTATCGACTGGCGGAAGCACATCGATGGCTGTTGCAGAGGCGCTGGGCATCGAGTCGGTTGATCTCATCGACGAACTGTTGCCCGGCATAGTGGTCGGCGCCTGCAACAGGCCCAGCGGCGGTATCGAGTGGTTCATTTCCAAGGCAGGCGGCTTCGGAGACGACAGCCTGCTGACCGAGATCGATGCGCGATGTGTCGGGGTGTGAGCCATGGGTACCGGCTTGCACAAGTTTACAAATTGGGATTAGTTGTTTCTGGCTCCTTCGCGCCACCTTCCGAGGCCAGACCGTGACGAACCAGAACGCCAAGCGTCGGACGACGCTGTCGGACAGTGTCTATCATTCCCTGTTCAGCCGGATCTCCAGTGGCGAGTATCAAGTCAACCAGAAGCTGCCACCGGAGACGGTGTTGTCGCAGGAGTTCGGCGTTTCTCGACCAGTCCTGCGGACGGCGCTTGAGCGGCTGCGCGAAGAGGGGCTGATCCATTCCCGGCAGGGGGCTGGCAGCTATGTGCGCGCGCCCACGTCTGCGTCCGCGTCAGTTGGATTTTCCCCCGTCGAAACGCTGGCCGACATCCAGCGCTGCTATGAGTTCCGCCTGACGATCGAGACCCAGGCGGCAGCGCTGGCCGCCGAACGGCGCGATGAGGCGGCTCTCGAAGGGATTGCCCAGGCGCTCGATTTGATGCGGGCGGCGACCGGCTCGCATCAGCACCGCGAGGATGCCGATTTCGCCTTCCATCTGGCGATCGCGCAGGCGTCCAATAATCAGTATTTCGAGGCGACCTTCCGGGCGCTACGCGAGCACATCAATGTCGGCATGCGTCTGCACGGCATGTCGCTGATGACCGGCGGTGGGCTTGAGGAGACGCTGGCTGAACACACGGGTCTGTTTGAAACCATATCGGCTGGCGACCGGACGCGGGCGTCCGAGTTGATGCGGCGACACCTCGAACATTCGCGCGATCGCCTGTTCGGTGGTGGCTTGCTCGATCTCCGCATGTCACGCCACCCGCCGGCGTCGTCTGCCTGAGGGTGTCGCGTCGGCAGGACAATGGTCCATTGGGCAAAGTTGGGAGAGTTTGTGTGTCACAGTTTATCGGAAGCGCCGAGGGGCTGGCCAATCTGTTGATCGAAGCGCGCCGTACGGGAGGAAAGCTGACTTCCGCAGCGGTTGCTGGTCTCGTTCCGGCGGACGCCGAAGCAGCTGATGCGGCGCAACTCGCCGTCGCCGCTCGGCTCGGTCAAATCGGCGGCTACAAGGTGCTGCAGGTTGGCGACGCGCCCGGAAGTTGGGGCGCTATTCTCGCCGATCGTATCTACGATGCACCTGCCGCGGTTGCCTATTCCGTTTCGCCGATCAAGGTTGAAGCGGAGATAGCCTTCATGTTCGAGCAGGATCTGCCGGGCCGGGCGGACGGCGCTGCCTATTCGGCTGACGAGGTGGCCAAGGCCGTCGGTGGGGCATTTGCCGCCTTCGAGATCCTCGAGAGTCGCCTTGTGGCCGAGCCGCGGCCGTCTCCGCTCTTGGCGCGCGCCGATTTCATGGGCAACTGGGGGCTGGTGCGCGGCCCGGTGATGGCCGACTGGCGCGCCCGTGTCCGCGCCGATGTGGCGGTGCGGCTCGAAGTTGGCAGCCGTGTCGCCGTGGACCAAAGGGGCGGGCATCCTTCCGGCGATCCAGCTCATCCGTTGACCTGGCTGGCCAATGCGCTGGCCAAGGCGGGGCGTCCCCTGAGAGCGGGCGAGGTGGTCACCACGGGCGCTTTTGGCGGCGGCCACGCCATCGCCCCCGGCGAGACGGCGGTTGCGACAATCGACGGCTTCGGCCCGATCCGCTTCAGCCTCTCTGCCTGACCACCATGCGTCGAGCTGCATGACTGGCGTTCCGCCCAAGCTTCAGGGCTTGAAGGGTTCGCCGAGCGAAGCCACGCCATTGAGCTTCAGAAGTCGGCGGTTCGAGGAAATGATGCCGAGCACGATGATCGTCACCAGATAGGGCATGCTGGCGAGAAGTTGCGACGGCAGTTCGACGCCGCCAGCCTGTGCGGCAAGGCCCGCCAGCGAGACGGCGCCGAAAAGGCAGGCGCCCAGGAAAATGCGGGCGGTCAGCCAGGTGCCGAACACGACGAGGGCAAGCGCGATCCACCCCCGTCCGGCAATCATCCCGTCGGCCCAGAGCGGGGTATAGACCGTGGCGGCGTAGGCGCCGGCGAAGCCGGACATCAGCCCGCCGAATGCCACGGCTGCGACGCGAATGGCGATCACCGGATAGCCGATGGAATGGGCGGCTTTCGGATTTTCGCCAACAGCCCTCAGCAAAAGGCCGGTCTTGGTAAAGGCGAAGGTGGTCCAGATGGCCAAGGTCGCGGCAAGCGACAGCCAGACGACAATGTCCTGAACGAACAGCCCGCCGACCACCGGCAGGTCGGAAAGGCCGGGGATTGCGAGCTTCTGGAGGCCCTTCACCGTCAGGCTTTCATAGGTCTTGCCGAACAGCGCCGACAGGCCTTGGCCCAGGATGCCGATGGCAAGGCCGGCCGCCACTTGGTTGGCCTGCAAGCCCAGCGCCGCAAAGGCAAACAGCAGCGACAGCAGTGCGCCGGCAAGGCCTGCGCCGGCGAAGGCCAGGATATGCCCACCACCGTGGTAGACGATGATGAAGGCAATCGCCGCGCCAAGAGCCATCACCCCTTCGACGCCAAGATTGAGCACGCCCGCTCGTTCGCCGACCAGTTCGCCGAGCGCGGCCAGAAGAAAAGGCGTTGCTGCCGCCAGCATGCCGGAAAGGATGAACTCCAGCGCGATCATGTCGCCCCCCCGATTGCCTGTCGGGCAAAGACGAGCCGATAGCGCACGAAGGTCATCGCCATCAGGTAGGACAGCAGCAGGCTGCCCAGAAACACCCTGACGGCGGCGATCGGCAGGTCGGCCGACACCAGCGCGTTGTCGCCGCCGATATAGATCGCGGCCATCACCACAGAGGAAAACACGATGCCGATGGGGTGCAAGCCGCCGAGATAGGCGACGATGATCGCCGCATAGCCATAGCCGGTGGAGATCGAGCGCTGCAACTGCCCGATCGGACCGGCAACCTCCGCCGCCCCGGCAAGCCCGGCTGCAAAGCCGCCGATCAGCAGCGACAGCCAGATGGCGCGTCCCTCGGAAAAGCCGGCGTAACCAGCAGCGCGCGGGGCAAGCCCGCCGACCTCCAGCTTGTAGCCCATGAAGCTCTTCTGCATGAAAACATAGGCCATGAGCGCCAACGCGACCGCGATCAGCAGCGAGGCATTGACCCGCGTTCCCGGGATGATCAGCGGCACCATGGCGTCGTATTGGAACATGACGGACTGCGGAAAATTGAAGCCATTGGGGTCTTTCCAGGGGCCGAGCAGCAGGTAATTGAGAACCTGAGCCGCCACCAGGGAGAGCATCAGCGACACAAGGATCTCGTTGGCCCTGAGCCGCACCCGCCAAAAGGCGGTGATGCCCGCCCACAATGCGCCACCGATCGCGCCGGCCAGAAGCATGGTTGGCCAGATCCATTGCCCGGTTGCCATCGGATACCAGACCGGCAGCGCCGAAGCGAAGATGGCGCCGATGATGAACTGTCCCTCGGCGCCGATATTGAACACCTTGGCGCGATAGCCGATCGCCAGCCCTTCGGCGATCAGCAGCAACGGCCCGGTTTTTAGCAGCACTTCGGAGAAAGACGGAAAGGAGATGAATGGCTCCAGGATCATGGCGTGAAACACAGCCACCGGGTCCTTGCCCATGACCAGATAGAGCAGCAGGTTGATCAGCGTCGCCACCACGAGCGCCACAAGCGGGGCGAGGATCTTTATGGACAGCGACGGCCGCTCGCGTTTCATCAGCTTCGGCCAGATACGGGCTGCGCTCATGCCGGTGCTCCAGCGCCGATCATGTAGCGCCCGATATCCTCCGGTCGCGTCTTGCGTGTCTCCAGCGAGGGACTCAATCGTCCCTGGCTCACCACCTGAATGCGGTCGCAGATGTCGAACAACTCGTCGATCTCCTCGGAAATCACCAGGATGGCGACGCCCTGATTTCTGAGCGCCACCAGCTTTTGCCGGATCGTCGTTGCCGCCCCGATGTCGACGCCCCAGGTGGGCTGGGCCAGAAAGAACAGCTTCGGCGCCAGCATCATTTCCCGGCCGACGATGAATTTCTGCAAATTGCCGCCGGAAAGGCCGCCTGCCTCGGCCTCGACGCCGGAGGTGCGCACGTCGTGGTCGGCGATGCAGCGCCGGGTGAAGTCGTTGGCCTGTGCCATGGGGATCAGCCCGTGCCGCACCAAGCCCAGCGGATGGGCGGTGAGAAGGCTGTTGCGCGCCAGTGACATTCCCTGCACCGCGCCGCGGCCGAGACGGTCTTCCGGCACGAAGGAAAAGCCGAGCTTTCGCCGTTCGGCGGGGCCGAGATGGCCGACCGGCTCGCCCATCATCTGCACCTGCTCCCGATCATCGAACGGCAGCCGGATCTCGCCGGAAATCAATTCCGAAAGTTCGGCCTGTCCGTTGCCGGAAATGCCGGCGATGCCAAGAATCTCCCCGGCCTTCAGGCTGAGCGCCAGATCCTTGAGCGGCATGCCGAAGGGGTCGTCCGGCGTGTAGGTCAAGCCGATCAGCTCCAGCATGGTTTCGCCGGGCTGGGACGGCACCATCGGCGGCGGCTCCGGCATGTCGCGGCCGATCATCATGCGGGCAAGGTCGTGGGCGTCGTGCTCGCGCGGATCGACATGGCCGGTGACCTTGCCGGCGCGCAGGATGGTTGCGCGGTCGCAGATCGCCCGGATTTCTTCGAGCTTGTGTGAAATGAACAGCACCGAAACCCCGCCATCGCGGAGGCGCTGCAACGTGTCGAACAACTTGGCTACCGATTGCGGTGGCAGCACGGAGGTCGGCTCGTCGAGGATCAGCAGCTTCGGATCGGTCATCAGGCAGCGGATGATTTCCACCCGCTGACGCTCGCCGACCGACAGTTCGTGGATATGGGCAAAAGGATCGACCTCAAGGCCGAATTCGGCGCCCAGTTCCCGGACACGCGCGATCAGCGCCGCCGTTCGCCCCGGCACCACAAGGCGGATGTTTTCAATGACCGTCAGCGTCTCGAACAGCGAGAAGTGCTGAAACACCATGCCAATGCCCTGCCGGCGGGCCGCCGCCGGCGAGGCCAGTGTCAGCGGCGCCCCCTCCCACAGCATCTCCCCGCTGTCCGGTGTCTCCACGCCATAGATGAGCTTCATCAGCGTGGACTTGCCCGCGCCGTTTTCGCCCAGAATGGCGTGGATGGACCGCGGGGCGACGTCGAGGTCGACTGCCTGATTGGCTCTGACCTCACCGTAACGCTTGGAGATGCCGCGCAATGAAAGAAGTGGCGCTGTCATTTGGGAGTTATTTCGGCAGCGGCGAAGTTACGCCCTTCACATGCCAGTCCATGGCGACGATGGCGGCATCATCCATGGTCGCTCCGGCCGCCACGCCCTCGCTGCCGTCTGCCTTTGAAAGCGGTCCGGTGAAGGGTGAGAAGCTGCCCGCGGCGATCTTGGCTTCGACGTCGGTGATCTTTGCCATGGTCTCGGCCGGGATGGCCGGGTTCCAATCGACGGTCTGCACCACCTTGTCGGCGACGCCGAGGAAGGCGCTGGTGCCCTTGAAGCTGCCGGCGAGGTGGGCATCGACCTCCGCCTTGAAATAGGGCGACCAGTCGGTGGCAACGCAGCCGAGATAGGTTTTCGGCGCGTAGCTCTTCATCGAGGAATTGAGATTGAAGGCATAGACGCCGGCCTCCTCGCAGAGCGAGATCACCGAAGGCGTATCCTGCGCGTTGGAGAAGATGACGTCGCAGCCCTGGGCGATCAGCGCCTTGGCGGCCTCCTGCTCCTTGGCGGGATCGAACCAGGAGTTCACCCAGACAACCGAAACCTCGATGGCCGGATTGACCGCCTGGGCGCCCAGCGTGAAGGCGTTGATGGAGGTGATCAGTTCGGGGATGGCAAAGGCCGAGACCGAGCCGAGCTTGCCGTTCCTAGACAAGGCGGCGGCCGCCATGCCCATCAGATAGGTGCCTTGGTAATAGCGCGCGGCAAACGGCGAGAAGTTCGGCGCCACCATGTAGCCGGAGGCATGCAGCACCGAAACGCCGGGATTGCGCTTGGCGATCTGCATGGCGCCGTTCTGATAGCCGAAGGAGCCGGCGATCAGGAACTTGTTCCCGTCGGCGACGGTCTTGTTCATGATGCGGTCGGCATCCGGTCCCTCAGCGATATTTTCCAGCACGGTGATTTTAACGGCATCGCCATAGGCGGCCTTCACCGGATCAAGCCCCGCCTTCAGCGCGTGGCCCCAGCCGACATCGCCGATCGGCGAGGGCACGACGAGCGCTATGCCAAGTGGCTCGGCGGCAAAGGCGAAACGGCTGCCGACCGTTGTTGCGACACCGGCGAGCGCCGCCGTCTTGATCAGGTTGCGACGGGTAATGCCTCTGGTCATTTGGTTCGCCCTCTCTCGGCTGGATCAGAAGTCGATGGTTGCTAGCGTTGCTTCGGCTTCGGCGGCCATTTTCGCCTCGTCGATGCCGGGGAATTCACCGTTGGCCCAGACGATGCGGCCGTTGATCATGGTGAGGTCGGTGGCCATGCCGACGCCGAGCTTGGCCGGCAGGCTCAGTGGGTCGTGGCGCGTGCCGACGTAATCCATGCGGCGGGTGTCGATGGCGAAGAGGTCGGCTGCCATGCCCGGCGCGAGACGGCCGATGTCGGCACGCCCGAGAAGGGCCGCGCCACCGGTCGTGGCAAATTGAAGGAACTCGGCGGGCGCCGGCACCGGATGACTGCGCGACGAGGCGACAAGACATTGCAGCATGTAGGCGGAGTGGATGCAGTGCATCAGATTGGAGTTGTCGTTGGAGGCCGACCCGTCGCAGCCAAGGCCGACCCGCACGCCGAGCGCCGCCATGGCGGGTATGTCGGTCACTTCCGCACCGACGAGATAGACCGGCTCCGGGCAATGCGAGACGCCGGTGCCCGACGCGGCCAACTTGGCCAGCTCGGCATGCGTCAGCTCCCAGCAGTGGGCGTAGAATACGTCCGGGCCGGCGAAATTCATGTCGGCCAGATAGTCGACCGTCCGTCGACCGTGTCGGGCCTCCATCACCGGGCTTTCGCCTTCGCCGACATGGGTGTGCAGAAACACCCCCTTGTCGCGGGCAAGCGTCACCGATTCCACGAAGGTCTCGCGGTAGCTGTTGACCGGCTGGCACGGCGAGATCACCACCTGCCGCAAGCTGAAGGGCGAACTGTCGTGGTAGCGGTCGATCAGCCGCTCACAGTCGGCAAGGAACTCGTCCGTCGTCTCCAGCATCGCATCGGGGATGGTGGAGCCTTCCGATTTTGGCAGCGTGTTGCCACCTCGCCCGGCGTGATAGCGGATGCCCAGCCGTTCGGCCGCCTCGAACTGCCGGTCGACCAGATATGTCCCGGCATGGCGCGGAAAGCAGTATTGGTGGTCGAGCGCCGTGGTGCAGCCGTGCTTGATGAGCTCGGCCATCGCCGTCAGCGACGAGTGATAGAAGCAATCCTCGGTGAGCTGCGAGAAGATCGGATAGATTCTATCAAGCCATTCGAGCACCGACAGTTTCGTCCAGTCGAGTTCGGCGCGATTGCGCACGAAGGTCTGGAAAAAATGGTGGTGGGTGTTGACGAGGCCCGGATAGACGAACCAGCCCGAGGCGTCGATGACCTCGGCGCCTTCGGCCTGCGGGGTCCCATCAAGATGAGGCTCAATAGCCTTGATGGTTGGGCCATCGGTCAGAAGATCGACATTGCGGCGAGCGCTCAAGCCGGCGCCGTCGTCCACCATCACCGCCGCGCAGGTCTTGAGAAGATAACTGGTCATGTCAAACCGTCTCCCGCATGTCAGGAGAAACCGGTTCCGGCTTGAGTTCGTGCAGGCGGTGGATGCCCGGCATTTCGATGAAGCCTGGCAACATGCGGATGGCCCGCATCCACAGGCGGATCGACGGATAGGGGGCGAGCGATACGCTGCCATCCGGGGCGAGGGCGACATAGGGAAAACAGGCGATATCGGCGATCGTCGGCCGGTCGGCGGCCAGGAAGGACTGGCCGACAATGCGCCGCTCGGTGAGCGCTGCCTCAAGCTCGCGGAGATCGACGGTGCTCGCGCGCTGCAAAGCTGGCAGGTCGCCGGGGCCGCAAGCCTTGCCAGATAGACCAGCATGGCGGCGCTTTCGGTGAGGATCAGATCGCCATCGATCAATATCGGGATCGATCCGGCCGGATTGAGCGCCCGCAGGGGCTCGGACTCGTGCTCGCGGCCGGGATGTACATCCACCGCCCGGAGGTTCAACTTCACGCCGGCCAGGGCCGCCATCAGGCGGATCTTGTAGGCGTCGGGCGAAAGTATGTAGTCGTAGAGGATCATTGGGCCACCAGCTGTGCGCCATAGGTGAACTGATGCCGCTTCAACCAGCGGCGATAGGCGACTGAGGTGAGGTCGGCGCGGGTCGGAATCTCCCGACCAGGGTCCAGTGGCAGGAGCCGGGGGATCTGGTTTTCCAGGATCGAGCGGTCCTGCAGGAAGATCATCTGCTGGAAGTGGATGAGATCGGTCAGCGCCGTCTCATCATCGAAAAGCGCCATCCACGGCCAGACGTCGCAGAGATCTTCCCTGAGCGGCTGCACGAAGAGCGTGATCACGTCCCATTCGCCGGGACGCACCGGGCAGGTCTTGTAGAGCACCGTCGAGGTCGGCGCCGGCACCCGATACATGTAGTCGGTGGTGATGCCGCCGCTGGCCGATTTCGCCGCCTGCGGCTGATAGAATTGTACCTTGGTCGCCCATACCTCGTCCGCCTGCTCGCGGATTTCGACGTCGTACTTGCCGACTTCGGTATGCGGCTCGGCGCCGAGAATGTCGGTGTGGACGAAGGGGAAGTGCGCGATATCCAGGAAGTTTTCGACGGCGCGCAGCGGCGAGCAGCGCACGCGCACGACGCCCACCTCGACCAAGCGGCGGCCGGGCTGATCGGCTTCGGGAATGTCGAACAGCTCCTTTGCAGGCTCACCGAGCGACGTCCAGACGTGGCCGTAGCGGAGGGTGACCCGTAGCTCGCGGCCGTCGTCGGTGACGACCCGGACCGGGCTGCCGGGAAGAACCGTAATCGGCGTTCCCATCAACTGCGTGGCGCGGCCATCAGGCGGAAGCTGGCTGGCAAGGGCAACAGGGTACCACTGGTCGATCATTGGCTGATGGCCCATCGTCACGATGCGAGCTCCTTGAGGCCGAGTTGCTCGCACTCACGGCGCCATCCTTCGGCAGCTCTCGATACGGCGATGCAGTCGACCTCCGAGGCCGCTGCGTCGATCAGGACATGTGCAACCGTTTCGCTGTCGCTGATCCCGACGATGAGCAGAAGCACGTCGACGCCGGCCAGCTGTATCCGCGCCTCTCCGGTCGCGGTGATGAGTTTGGCGTCCACGTTGAGAGTGATCGAGCGGAGTGGCTTGAACCCCTCCAATTCTGGCGCCGCCGCCTTGGGCTCGTCCAGGGCAACCCAGATCACGCCATTCCGTTCTTCGGTGACATGGCTAGCCGCCTTGATCGCTCCCGGCGGGGTCAGCTCCGGGTGGGCCGGAATGCGCAGGCACTGGCCGGTCTGGCCGTAGCTCCAGCCGTGATAGATGCAGGAGAGCGCCTCACCGCGCACAAAGCCGTAGGAAAGGCGCATGCCGCGATGCGGGCAGCGGTCTGCCAGGGCGGTGAGCTTGCCACTTGCGCTCCGCCACAGCGCCAGGATGCCGGAGGGCGTGTGCGCTGGAGTTACGGTTGCGGGCGGCAGATTGGCCGAAAGGGCCACCGGTATCCAGTCGCGTAGCGTCTCAACAGGCATGGATTCGTCTCAGATCAGAAATACCAACGAGGGGGACTCTGCCGAAGGACGTCCGCCTCACCTGATCTAAGTAGATATCCTATGCATAATATTTTTGCATCTGCGGTCGTGGTCGAAATTTGAGCATTTTCGCCCGAACGCATGCCGACAATGAAGGCGGAAAGCCCGCGAAAAAGGCAGTCGTTCGCTTTGGCTTGTCCGCGCCCAGGCGTCTTGGAAAGGCTAGGCAGAAGGATTGGGCGTGCGATCGATTGTTTCGACCCAGACGTCGATCGGGCCGAGCAGACAGCCCATTTCCATGGCATCGATCAGGTCTGTTGGGCCACTGAGATCGACGTCCACTCGCCCGGCATCGGCATGGCGTATTTCGCCATCAAGGCCGAGTCGGGCCGCATGGCGGGCGATCCATGGCAGAAAGCTGTCAGCGCCGAGGCGGCCACGGATCGTAAGGTGGGGAGCGGTGATGGACGACACGAAGCGCTTGGTACGCTCCTGCGCCGGCTTGGTAAAGATCTCCCGCGCCGGCCCGGTTTCCACGACGACGCTTGCCTCCAGGAAGACGACGTTCCTGGCGATGCGCGACGCGAGGCGCAGATCATGAGTCGCAATGACCATGGTCGTTCCCTCGTCGGCCAGTCGGCTCAACACGTCTACCACTTCGAGTGCCAGTTCCGGATCAAGAGCTGAGGTTGGCTCGTCGCAGAGCAACACGCGCGGTGACATGGCGAGCGCCCGGGCGATGGCGACGCGCTGTTGCTGACCACCCGACAGCGTCGACGGCCAAGCGTCGGCCTTTTGCGACAGACCGACCTTTTCAAGCAATTCGCCGGCCCGCTGCCGCGCCTTGTCCCGCGGCCATTTCAGCACCGTCAGTGGCCCTTCCATGACGTTTTCGATGGCGGTGCGGTGGGGAAACAGCTGGAAGTTCTGGAATACCATGCCAGTCTGGCGGCGGATGGACTGGATGGCCGGCCAACCCGGCCGATGGCCCGGCCGGAAGGTCAGGCTCTCACCGCCGAGGATGAGGGTGCCGGATGTCGGGATCTCCAGCAGGTTGATGCAGCGCAGGAGCGTGCTCTTGCCGCCGCCCGACGGTCCGACCAGCGCCGTCACCGTGCCCTCGGCAATGGTGACGTTG
>JAGSYV010000143.1 GCA_018262505.1 Pseudomonadota bacterium | reverse complement strand
GGGTGGTCTACATCGGCTACTCCAAGGCGCCGGTCACCTACGACACCAAGTATTTCAACATGAAGGAGCTGGACATCCACGGCTCCCGCAACGCCACCATCGACGACTTCAAGGCGGTGATCGCCTATCTCGAAGGCCTCGACCGTTCCCCCGACGACCTGATCTCCAAGGTGTTCGCCTTCAAGGACGCCGACAAGGCGCTGCCCTACTGGACCCAGGCGCGTGCCTCGACGTTGAAGATCCTGATCGAGTGCTGAGGGCGGAGAGGAAGCCATCATGAACACAATCAACACGACCGCCCTCAAGGGCCGCCCCCGGCCGCGAGCCCGCATTCTGCAATGGGGTGAAGGCAACTTCCTGCGCGCCTTCGTCGACTGGAAGATCGACCGCATGAACGAGGCCGGCGGCCTCGACTGGGGTGTCGTGATCGTCCGGCCGATCGCCGGCGGCAATCCGCACTGGCTCAACGAGCAGGACGGGCTCTATACCGTGCTGTCGCGCGGCGTGGCGGACGATGGCGCCAAGGTATCGGAGGCTCGCGTCGTCGGCTCGGTCCTCAAGGAAATCGGCGCCTATCAGCACTGGGATGAAGTTCTGGCGCTGGCCCGCTCGCCGGAGATCACCGTCGTCATTTCCAACACCACTGACGCCGGCATCGCCTATGTGCCGACCGTCAAATACGATGACGCGCCGCCAGCCTCCTTCCCAGCCAAGATGACGCGTCTGTTGCACGAGCGCTGGAAGGCCTTCGCCGGCAAACCGGAAGCAGGCTGGCAGATGATTGCCTGCGAGCTGATCGATCACAATGGCGACGAACTGCGCCGCATCGTGCTGCGGCACGCCGAGGAATGGCACCTTGAACCGGCGTTCATCGCCTGGGTGAAGGAAGCCAACGCCTTCTACAACACACTGGTCGATCGCATCGTGCCGGGCTACCCCAAGGCCGACGCCGAGGCGATCGAGCGGGAACTCGGCTACAGCGACCGGTTCATGACCACCGGCGAGCTGTTCCACTTCTTTGTCATCGAACGGCAACCCGGCCAGCCGGAGCTGCGCCTGCCACTCGCCACCTATGATCCGGATACCATCGTCGTGCCGGACGCCACGCCGTATAAGGCGCGCAAGGTGGCGATCCTCAACGGGGCACATACCGCGCTCTGCGCTCTCAGTCTGATCTCCGGTGTCGAGACGGTGGGCGAGGCAGTGACCACACCGGTTGGCGCCAGGTTCCTCGACCGACTGCTGGCCGAGGAAGTGGTCCCCTTCCTGACGCTGCCCAAGGACGAACTGCAGGCGTTTGCCGACTCGGTGCTCAGGCGCTTTGCCAACCCCTACATCCGCCATCTCTGGTACGACATCTCGCTCAACGGCCTCGTCAAGTACCAGACGCGCGATCTCGACCGTCTCCTTGCCTACATGGACCGTCACGGCAAACCGGCGCCGCTGATGACGCTGTCGCTGGCCGCCTGGCTGGCGTTCTACCTCGGCCGCTTCAAGGGGGCCGAAGCCTATCCGCCACGGGACGCCCCTGAGATCGTCACCAAGGTCAAGGCGATCGGTGCGCTCGACGACGGTAGCCCGAAGGGCCAGGAAGCGATGGTCTCGGCCTATCTCAATGAGACTGCCTTCTGGGGTCGTTCGATCGACACGCCGGCGCTCCGGGCCGCCGTTCTCGCCGACTTCGAGGCGTTGACCGCCGAGCCGATGAGCTTCGACCGGCTGGGGGCTCTGATCGACGCCCGCTGACGGGCAGCGCCTCGCCCCCCATATACCCAAAGACCGGCGCCTTCCCGGCGCCGGTTCCATCGCATCAGAACCAGGATGTGAGCCATGCCGCGCGTTCTCAAGATCCATCCGGACGACAATGTCGCCGTCGCCCTCGAACCGCTCGCCAAGGGCACCGAGATCTCCACCTTCGGGCTGACGCTTCTCGACGACGTGCCACAGGCGCACAAGTTCGCCCTGAAGGACATCGCCGCCGGCGACAAAGTGATCAAGTATGGCGCGGTGATCGGCCTGGCCCGCGAGGCGATCGCCAAGGGGGCGCATGTCCACGTCCACAATCTCAAGACCGCGCTCGGCGACATCCTCGACTACAGCTACGCCGGCAATGTCGCGGCCCGGCCGCAGAACGGCGGCCCGGTGCCAACCGTCCAGGCCTATGAGCGGGTCAATGGCGACATCGGCATCCGCAACGATCTGTGGATCGTGCCGCTGGTCGGCTGCATCAACGGCCTTGCCGACAACATCGCCAAGGCGGTGGAGAGGGAGGGCATGCTACCCGAGGGCTCCAAGGTCACTGTCCTTAGCCACCCCTACGGCTGCTCGCAGCTCGGCGACGATCTCGCCAACACGCGCGGCATCCTGCAGAACTATGTGGCGCACCCCAACGCCGGTGGCGTGCTGGTGCTCGGCCTCGGCTGCGAGAACAACACCAAGGCCTATTTCAAGGAAGGGCTGGAGCTGCCCGATCCCGACCGGGTGCGTTTCCTGACCAGCCAGGAGGCCGGCGACGAGATGGCCGAGGCGCTTGCCATCTGCCGCGAGCTGACGGCGAAGATGAAGACCGACAAGCGGACCGAGGTTGGCGCCGACCGGCTGAAGATCGGCCTCAAGTGCGGCGGTTCGGACGGCTTCTCGGGTATTACCGCCAACCCGCTGCTCGGGGCTTTCTCGGACTGGCTGACCGGCATCGGCGGCACCACGGTGCTCACCGAGGTGCCGGAAATGTTCGGCGCCGAACAGCTGTTGATGGAGCGGGCGGAAAGCCGCGAGGTGTTCGACAAGACCGTGGCGCTGATCAACGACTTCAAGCGCTACTACGTCGACAACAAGCAGCCGATCTACGAGAACCCCTCGCCGGGCAACAAGGTGGGTGGCATCTCGACGCTCGAAGAGAAGTCGCTCGGCTGCACCCAGAAGGCGGGGCTTTCCACGGTGCGCGACGTGCTCGACTACACCGGCAAGATCCGAAAGCCCGGCCTTAACCTGCTGTCGGCGCCGGGCAACGACGGTGTCGCCGTCACCGCGCTCGCCGCCTCGGGCTGTCACATGGTGCTGTTCACCACCGGTCGCGGCACGCCGCTCGGCGGTGTCGTCCCGACCATGAAGATCGCCACCAACAGCGACCTTGCGACCCGCAAGCCGCATTGGATCGACTTCGATGCCGGTCCCATCGCCACTGGCGAGACCACCGTCTCAGGTCTCCGCGATAGCTTCGTCGACGCCGTCCTCGACATCGCCTCCGGCAAGCCTGCCCGAAACGAAACCAACAACATCGGCGAAATCGTCATCTTCAAGACAGGCGTCACGCTGTGAGACGACTCTTACCGCTGCAAGGCGGCGAGTTTTGCCGCGAGGCCGAGAAACAGCGTACCCAGCGAGCGATCGAGCCACAAGGCCAACCGGGTGCTAGAGCGTAGTCGCGCCGTCAACCAGGTGCCGCCAAGTACCACCAGCGGCTCCACGGTTGCGGCAACGACGATGATCAGGATGCCATGCAACAGAAGCTGCAGCGGCACCGGCCCGGCGCCGTCAACGACGAACTGCGGCAGGAAGGCAAGAAAGAAGATCGCCACTTTGGGATTGAGAATGTCGACCAGCACGCCTTGCAGGAAGACGCTCGACAGGCGATTTTCCGCTGGCGCCGTCCCTACGTGAAAGGCACCCGCCTTCGAGCGCAGAGCCATGAGGCCAAGGTAGGCGAGGTAAGCGACGCCGGCCCATTTCACCAGTGAGAAGGCGGTAGCCGAGGTTGCCACGATGGCCGACAAACCGATCGCGGCAAAGACCACATGACAAAAGGCCCCGGCCCAAAGGCCGAGCATGGCGGCTAGGCCCTGTCGCCGGCCGCCGCGCACCGTGTGGCCGAGAATGAAGGCGATATCCGGCCCCGGCGACACATTCAGCAGGAAGGCCGCCGCGAAAAAGGTTGCCCAGTGCGCCAAGTCGTAGCCCAGCATGTTCATTCATCCTCGCGCCATGATGTGCTCGTTTTAGCGGTTCGCCGGCGGTGATGCATTCAGAAAACCGTCAGGCCCGCCGCCGTGCCGGCACGTGCCGCGTCGCCCGGGCGGGAACATCGAGATCGGCGGCCACCTCCGGCTCGATCGGCAACGGCGCGTTGGCGGCAAGCGATGGCTGGCTGGAGAAATCGGGAAGCCCACCGCCCTTATCGGTGGCGCGTACCGCTTCGCCGGGCGGCGTCAACGCGGCCGCCGCATCGTCAGCCGCAAGATGGCCGAGCAGGTGCGTCAGGTTGACGATGCGATCGGCCACCACGTGAATGACGCCGCTCTCCGACTGCATGCGGCCGGTTACCGACACCATGCGCGAGCCGAGCACGATGGCCCGATGTGCCTCGAACACTTTCGCCCAGACAATGATGTTGGCGATGCCGGTCTCGTCCTCAAGGGTCAGGAAGATGGTGCCTTTGGCGGTGCCTGGCCGCTGGCGCACCACGATGAGGCCCGCCACGGTGACACGGCGACCATCGGCGGTGCGCGTCAGATCGTCGCAAGGCATGGCGCGCAGGCGGTCGAGATGGGAGCGCAGGAAGCTCACCGGGTGGGCGCGCAGCGACATCCGGAGATGGCGATAATCCATCACCACCTCTTCGCCTGGCGGCATGGGTGGCAGATGCATGTCCGGCTCAATCTCGCGCCCGGCCTCTTCGGCTGCCAGGAACAGCGGCAGGTCGTCCTTGTCGCCGGACCGACCAAGACCGCGCACCGCCCAGAGCGCGTCGCGACGAGTGAGACCAAGCGAGGCGAAGGCATCGGCATCGGCAAGCCGTTCCAGTGTCAAGCTCGGCAGACCGGTTCTGAGCCAGACGTCGCGGATGGAATCATATCCTCCGCCCCGACGCTTAGCGATGAGTTGGCCATCCGCCTCCTTGAGACCATTCACCTCGCGGAAGCCGAGGCGGAGGGCATGGGTCGTACGGATCTGTCCGTTCATCGAGGCGTGGCGCGGGTGCGGGATCACCTCCGGGGCGTCCGGCTCCAGTGTCGCGTCCCACTCAGAAAGGTTGATATCCGGCGGCCGCACGGTGACGCCATGATCGCGCGCGTCGCGGACGATCTGCGCCGGCGCGTAGAAGCCGAGCGGCTGGGCGTTGAGAAGCGAAGCGGCGAAGACGTCCGGGTAGTAGCACTTGATGAAAGCCGAGGCGTAGACCAGCAGCGCGAAGCTCGCCGCGTGGCTCTCAGGGAAGCCATAGTCGCCGAAGCCCTCGATCTGCCGGAAACAGTTCTCGGCGAAGGTGCGGTCATAGCCACGCCCGACCATGCCCTCCACCATCTTGTCACGGAAGGTTTTGATGGTGCCCATGCGGCGGAAGGTAGCCATGGCGCGCCGGAGCTTGTCCGCCTCGCCCGGCGTGAAGCCGGCAGCAACGATGGCGATGCGCATCGCCTGTTCCTGGAACAGCGGCACCCCCAGCGTCTTGCCAAGTACCTGCTCCAGTTCGTCCTCGGGACCATGCTCGGGTGATGGAGAAGGATACTTGACCTTCTCAAGTCCCTGCCGCCGCCTGAGGTAGGGATGCACCATGTCACCCTGGATGGGGCCAGGGCGGACGATCGCCACCTCGATGACGAGGTCGTAGAAATGGGCAGGCCTCAGGCGCGGCAGCATGCTCATCTGCGCCCGGCTCTCGATCTGGAAAACGCCGAGCGTATCAGCGCGCTGGATCATGGCGTAGACTTCCTTGCGCTCGGGCGGCAGGCTGGCGACCGACCAGTGCCGATCATAATGTTCGCCGAGCATCTTCAGCGCCTTGGCGAGTGCCGTCAGCATGCCCAGGGCCAGCACGTCGACCTTCAGCATGCCGAGCGCGTCGAGATCGTCCTTGTCCCATTCGACGAAGGTGCGATCGGCCATGGCGGCGTTGCCGATCGGCACGGCTTCGTCGAGCCGGCCGGCCGTCAACACGAAGCCGCCGACGTGCTGGCTGAGGTGGCGCGGAAAGCCCGAAAGTTCGCGGGCGTATTGCAGCACCATGGCGAGGCGTTTCTCGGTGGGATCGAAACCGGTGCGGCGGGCGTCGTCATCCTTCAAGCCTTTGGGAGAACCCCACACCGAGCCGGACAGCGCCGTCACCGCGTCGTCGGTCAGGCCGAACACCTTGCCCACCTCGCGCACGGCGCTGCGGCCGCGATAGGTAATCACCGTGGCGGCGATGCCGGCCCGCTCGCGACCGTAGCGCTCATAGATGTATTGGATGACCTCCTCACGCCGCCCATGCTCGAAATCGACGTCGATGTCCGGCGGCTCGCCGCGTTCAACCGAGATGAAGCGCTCGAACAGAAGGTCGCCACGCCTTGGGTCCACATCGGTAATTCCAAGGCAATAGCAGATGACGGAATTGGCGGCCGATCCGCGTCCCTGGCAGAGGATGTCCCTTGAGCGTGCAAAGCGGACGATATCGTAGACAGTGAGAAAATAAGGCTCATATGCGAGTATCGCGATGATGGCGAGTTCATGCTCGATGGTCTCGCGGATATGATCGCTGACCCCGTCTGGAAAGCGTCGCTTCACCCCCTCTTCGACCAGCGCCACCAGCGCCTCGGCCGCCGTGGCGTAGCCCGCAAAGGACTCGCGAGGGTATTCGTACCTAAGTTCATCGAGCGAGAAATCGAGCCCATTGAGGAAGCGTACCGTCTCGCTCACCGCCGGCGGCAGGTCGGCGAACAGGCGCTCCATTTCTTCCGGTCGCTTGAGGTGACGTTCGGCATTCTGTTCGAGGCGGAAACCAGCCTCGTCGATGGTGACGTGCTCGCGGATGCAGGTGACGATGTCCTGCAGTGGCCGCCGTTCCGGAGTGTGATAGAGCGGATCGCCGAGAGCGATTGGTTTGAGATCGGCGGCCTTTGCCAGCGCAGCGAAGGCGGCAAGCCGCCGTCGGTCATCGCCGAGCCGCGGCATGGTGATGCCGAGCCAGAGCTGCCCGGAGAGATCGGCAGCGAGCTTTTTCACCTGGGCGCCAAAAGCCGGCAGAGGGCGGCGCGGCGGCACGACGATCAGCCTGAGCCCCTCGGCAAACTCCTTGAGGTCGCCAATCGTCAGAATGCAGTCGCCTTTCTCGGCGCGCCGGTTACCGGTGGTGAGCAGGCGGCAGAGCCGGCCGTAGGCGGGGCGATCCTTGGGATAGGCGAGAAGGTCGGGCGTGCCGTCGGTGAAGACGAGGCGGGCGCCGACGGCGAGCCGCACGCCATACTCCTTGGCCGCCACATGAGCACGCACCACGCCGGCGAGCGTGTTGCGGTCGGCAATGCCGATGCCGGCATAACCGAGCTCTTTCGCGGTACCGACCATCTCCAGGGGATGGGAGGCGCCGCGCAGGAAGGAATAGTTGGTGACGGCCGCAAGCTCGGCATAGGCGGTCATGATCGCCTCCGCTTCCTCATGCGAACAGCCCGTGCACGAACCAGCGCGGATGGGTGGTTTCGATCTCGAAGAGACCTTCGCGAAACATCCAGAAGCGCCGCCCTTCGGCATCCTCGACGCGAAAATAGTCGCGCGTCGGCGCCTCCTGCCGCCACCACTCGCTAGCGATCCGCTCCGGCCCCTCGGCGCGCTCGACCTTGTGGATCACGCGCCGCCAGCGGAAGCGGAGCGGCGGGCCGTCCGGCACCGAAGCGATCGCTTCCACCAGTTCCGGCTGAGCGAACAGGCGAATCGGCCGCTCCGGCGGCTCGCCGGGCAAGACCTCGGTTGCCGAGAATTTGCTTCCTTCTGCCATGTGGGCCGGCACGGCACGGTTCGCTCGCTCGGGAATGTGGCTCTCACGCGCTTCGAGACGCCGCACTCGGCCCTGACCGATGCGGGCGCCAACCCGATCGACGAAACGCGTCAGTTCCAGCGTCGTGTCGGGACCGGCCAGCGACAGCGCCTCGGCATCGCGGCGGCTCGTCTCGGTGACGGCGACAGTGACGCAGTCAAAGCCGTAGCCGGCGTCGAAATCCTCGGCGAGACTGTCGAGACGGCGGCAGAGAATATCCTGCATCACGCCCGCCTCTCTGCTCGGCCGGCTAAGACCGGCCTCGACGTGAGCAAGAGCACCGTCGACGCGCCAGAGGCTGAGGCGGAGGCGCAATGCTCCCTCGCCGGCCGCCTCCAGCCGGTCGGCCAGCGCACCGATCAGCGACAGAGCGACGGCGCGTATGTCTTCCTGGCGAGAGATCGGTTCGAAGAAGCGTCGCTCGGCGCAATAAGGCGCCACCGGCAGCCGTGGCGCAAAGGCCTCCTCGGCAAGCCCCAGCGCCCGGTCGAGCTGAATGAGCGGGGCACGGCCGAAGCGGGCGGTCAGCGGCGCGCGCGGGCCATCGATAAGATCGCCGACGCGCTTCAGGCCGACACGGACGAGTGCGTCGACGGTAGAGGCATCGAGCCGCAGCGCCGCCACCGGCAGACCGGCCAGTGCCCGCCGCTCCTCGCCGGCTTGCAGCCGTCCACCACGCCCGAAAGCCGCCAGCGCGTGGGCGGCGCCGATAGTCGAAGCGATGCCGATGAAGACTGTCAGCCCTTGCCGTTCGAGCCGTCGCGCCATGTCAGCGGCCAGAGCCTCCTGAAGTCCTCGGGATAGGGAAACTCCGGGTCGATGGACGACGTGCCGATGCGGCGGCCAGCCAGCGGCGTATAGCGCTGCGCCCAGTCGCACAGCCGATCAAGGAAAGCGGCGTCGGCCTCGGGATCGGCAGCACGTACATCGAGACCAGGCACGCGAGCGCGGGCGTCGGCAAGGCCGAGGCCCGGTTGCAGCCCGAGCCGTACCGCCGGTCCGTCGACATGGGCGAGACGCGCGGCGCCGCGATGCTTGGCCGCCAGCACCATGGGGGGGCGGACTGTCGGCTCAACCGCTCCGGAAGGGGACGACCGTTCCCGATCGAGCCGGGCGAGACGATCGGTCGCCAGATGCGGCAGCCAGACGACCAGGTAACGGGACTGCCAAGGAGCCGGATCCCTCGGCATGGGACCCGCTCCGCGGGGCTCGGAAGGATTGCTCATCGATACGCCACTCCATCATCCACGCGCCGACCGGGCCCAAGCGATTGCGTGCGAGGTCGGCCGCAAAAACCGGGTTGCCAGGATGCCACCCACCACGGCTCGGAGCGGCCGCGACGCGCCAGCGCGTGACGGCGCTGGTCGGCCCCGGGACGCCGCCAGTTCTGAGCAGAATTCCGGTGGAGCTGCCACCGTCGGCGATCAACGACAGGCGGCGACAAGCCGTTAGGTCGAGGTGGCGGTCGTCGCCGAACGGTTCGATCAGCACTGCTGCGAAGGCGCGGGCAGCAAGCCCTTCCTCGGCGGCTCGCAACACATCCGCGGTGTCGCGGGCCGTTACCGCAACGAGGCATGACGGATCGAGGCCGAAGGCGGCAAGACCGGGACCGTAAGGCTCGCCCGCTTCGCGGCCGGCCATCTCGGCACGAACCCACAGCCAGAGGCCTCCCCGCCCGGCTGCTGCCAGAAGTCGTCCGGCAAGTGCCAGCGTAAAGCCGGTGGCCGCCGCCATGTCGGGGGCGCCGGCAGGGCTCACGTCGTGCAACGCACCGCGCCGCAGACCGCCGGTCGCCGCGTCGACCGCGGGATGGCCAAAAGCAATCGCCGTCGTCTCCGGTCCCGCCCAGGCATTTCCTGCTCGCCCATTGCGAAAAACGCTGGCCGAGGTGACGCGGCCAGCGGCAGGCGTGATGTCATGCACCGGCACGCCAGCCACGTCCTCTGCCACCGCAGGAACTGCCACCTGGCCATCGCCTCGACCGCGCACCCGTTCCATCTGGGCGATCTGCCGTCGAAGCATAGCAATCCTGTCCGTCGACTCGCTTGCGAGCACGGTGCAACCCCCGTTTCCGTGGCCTATGTTCTCTTTATGTTCCAGTATAGGAGGGGCTTTCGAAGAGTCAACAACGGGCATGCGGCGGGATATGAATCCCGATTTCGATGAAGCAGGCGGAATTCGGAATGCCACTCGGCAAGGTCCATCCGTTTCAGGCATGGAGACCAGAAGAATGCCCCAAGAAGCAACCAAAACTCCTCTACCCATTCCCCCGCCTTGACGTCGCCACGGATTGGTCCCACACAAGCCCGGTCGGGCGAACCGCCAAAGACAATCCATTATCGGGATACTCCGTGCCCCAGCGTCCCCTAG
>JAGSYV010000142.1 GCA_018262505.1 Pseudomonadota bacterium | reverse complement strand
ACGTCGGTGGTCTGGGGCATGCCCGGCGCCGCCGCCCATACCGGAATGTGTTCGGACGTTCTGCCGCTCAACGAAATCGGCCGGAAGGTGTCCAAGATCCTGCTCGGAGGCCGTCCATGAATCCGGCGGAATACGACTACCTGCGTCAGTTCCTGAAGAGTCGCTCCGGCCTCGTCCTGTCGAACGAAAAGCAGTATCTCATCGAAAGCCGTCTTCTGCCGGTGGCCCGCAAGGCCGGACTGCAGTCGATCGCCGCCCTGGTCGCCAAGCTCAAGGAGCCGCGCGAGACGGTGCTTGCCGAGGCCGTCGTCGAGGCCATGACCACCAACGAAAGCTTCTTCTACCGCGACAAGACGCCCTTCGAGCATTTCACCCAGATGATGATGCCGGAGATGCTGAAAGCGCGCGCCGCGAGCAAGAAGATTCGCATCTGGTGCGCCGCCGCCTCCACTGGCCAGGAGCCCTACACGCTCGCCATGTGCCTCAAGGAAATGGAGCGGCAGCTCGTCGGCTGGCGGATCGAGATCCTCGGCACCGACATCTCCAACGAGGTGCTCGATCGTGCCAAGGCCGGCACCTACACCCAGTTCGAGGTGCAGCGCGGCCTGCCGATCCAGCTGCTGCTCAAGTATTTCACCCAACAGGGCGAAAGCTGGACCATTTCGCCGGAACTCCGGTCCATGGTGCAGTGGAGGAAGTTCAATCTTCTCGATAGCTTCGCCAGCTTCGGCCAGTTCGATATCGTCTTCTGCCGCAACGTGCTGATCTACTTCGATCAGCCGACCAAGATCGACATCCTCGGCCGCATCTCCAAGGTCATGGCGCCGGATGGCTACCTGGTGCTCGGCGCCGCCGAGACGGTGGTCGGCCTCACCGATGCCTTCAAGCCGGCTCCGGATCGTCGCGGCCTTTACGTCCCGGCCGCCGCGGCCGCCGCCCAGGCGCCGCGTCGTTCGATGCTGGCCGCTGCCGGCCGGATCTGACCGCCTCCCGAGCCACTTCAATCAAGAAAAAAGCGCCGCGGGGAACCCCTGCGGCGCTTTTTTTCACGTCCCATTGCCGCCAAGCGAGGGCCTTTGGCCTTCGCTCAGCCGGGCTGTGGAGTGTTATGAACGCTTGCGCTGCTGGCCAAGGCCCATCTGCTTGGCGAGATTCGAGCGAGCCTCGGCATAGCTCGGGGCGACCATCGGGTAGTCGCTCGGCAGATTCCACTTCGCCCGGTATTCGTCGGGCGACAGGTTGTAGTGCGTACGGAGATGGCGCTTGAGCGACTTGAACTTCTTGCCGTCCTCAAGACAGATGAGATAATCGGGCGTCACCGACTTCTTGATCGAAACAGCCGGCTTGGCCGGCTCTGCCACGACGGCCTGGCTCTCGACAGCGCCCAGGTCGCCACGAACGCGCGCCAAGGCAGCATGAACGTTGGCGATCAAAGCCGGCAGCTCCGGCACCGGAACGGAATTGTTGCCGACATAGGCCGCAACAATGCTAGCCGCCAGATCGAGCGTGGTCAGGTTGTCGTCGAAGTCGTTCATCGGGTGGGCTCCAAGTGTCCAAAGAAATTATGGGATAGCCTAATACGCGTAGCGCAAGAGCAGATCAAGAAAAATGGGTGATTGCAAAAACTTTTAGGCAGTTCACTTCGTAATCCGGTCATTCTGAATTCCGCACCGATAACAACCGTAAGTTTTTTGCACCCAAATGTACGAACGAGCAGAGCGCCGCGAAATTACATTCGCGGAATAATGCGGGCGTTCATCGGAACAGGACGTCCGTTTTGGTTCCTCGACTTTTGGCGGAACTCGCGACGCCGCCGATTGCTTGGCGTGACATGCGCGCCCCCCTGCAAATCGGCTACTCGGACCAACATCCCTCTCTCGACATCCAAGCGCACCGCCAAGAGCCCTCGCCCCATCCCTCCGCCAACTGTGAGCGCTCCGCTCGCCGCGCCATGATCTTCCGGTCGGATAATCGCTCCACTGTTGCCAAGCAAATGCGGCAAGTCTTGGAAAGGTGCGCCCCTCGGCTTGCCAGCGGGCTTCTACCTATAGAAAAACTGAAGGTTGCATTCAGAACTTGCGATTAGGTCGCGACGGTCTCAGGGCCTATATTGAGGGCGTCAAGAGAAAAGAGAACAGAGATCGGAAACCTCCGGTCTGGAAGAAGGAAAATCCAAATGTTCGCCACCCTGAAGCGTACTGCCAAGCTCCTCCGCACCCCCACCCAGGCCGAGCGCGATCTGGCCTACCTCAACGAAGCCGGCGACCGCTACGACCTCGAAGCCCGCGAGCGCAACCTCAGCCGCCGCAACCGGGGCCTCAGCCTCTGAGCATCTGACGGCACAAAGCCGGCAAGCCAAATACGACCTTGAGCGCTCGCACCTGACCGGTTCGGGCGCTTTGTCGTTTTGGGGCCCTCTTCGATGCAGCGCGGCCGGGAACCGGCATTTCCGGACTGGAGTTCGATGGCCGCGATCGCTTTTTCTGTGGAGGCGGAGGCGCTGGAAGCTCAGGGCCGTTCGCCGCCCCCGGCAAGGCTCCAAATGAGCCGGTAATTCCCGCGCCGGAAGAGCACCGCGCTCCCGATGGAGCCCCAAAGACCTTGAGCCCGAGTGGGGCTCGGAACCGACCTCAATCGCCGAAGCGGCTGACGATATCCTCCAGCGCCGGCCGTGGCCGGTCGGTCGGCTTGAGGGTCGGCGTGCCGATGTGGATGAAGCCCACGATGGTTTCCGCCTCGGCAAGCCCGAGCGCAGCGCGCGCCTCGGCATCATAGGCCGGCCAGTCGGTCAGCCAGCAGGCGGCATAACCCATGGCGTGGGCAGCGATCTCCAGATTGAGACAAACGGCACCGGCCGAATAGACCTGTTCGATCACCGGGATCTTGGGGTGCTCGGCGGTCCGCCCGACCACGGCGACGACCAGCGGCGCCTTGGAAAAGCGCTGCCGCTCCTCCTCGAGACGCGCTTCGGAAATGTCCGGCTGGCGCTGCTCGGCGATCCTGGCGAGCTGGCGCCCCGCTTCCACCCGCGCTTCGCCCTCGAAGACGATAAAGCGCCAGGGCGTAAGCTTGCCATGGTCGGGCACCCGGGAGGCGATGGTAAGCAGCGTTTGCAACTCGTCGGCGCTCGGGCCGGGCGCGGCCAGCAGGGCCGCCGGCACGGAACGTCGGGTGAGCAGCAGGTCAAGTGTGGCATTCATGAGGGACGGGGCTCCGAAGCGGAATAGAACAGCTGAAACCGGCATATCGCCATTCGGCCTCCATGGAAATACCTAGATCGTCGTGCGTCCTGACGGACACAAGATGACGATCTAGGTCTTTGTTGGAGCATCGGATTTTCCGAAAACCGAATTCCACTTTTCGGTCCGATGCTTTAGAGCACCGGCCGACGCCATCGAACATCCCGGCCACTCCCTGCCGGGACAGCAGCGCGGGCCCCCACCCGTATCCCTGCCACCGGACTTGAAATCACCACGATGATCGGCGAAGACTTGCGTTCATGAACAGCATGGTGGACGGGAAACGGCAGGGCATGGCGCGGTGGAGTGCCAGTCGCATCGGGTGGATGTCTGTGACCCTCGCACTGATGGTCGCAACGCCGTCCTTTGCCCAGAGCCCGCCGCCCGGCGGCCCTGGCACCAGCGGCTCGATGCCCGGCTTCATGCAGCCCGGCTCGGGGCCTCTGCAGCTCCTACCCGGCCCCGCTCCGGTCGCGCCGCTTCCAGACGCCGCAACGCCCTACGCGCCCAGCACCGCCCCGGCCGCGCCGGCCAAGCCGCTTGCCACCGTCGCGCCGCGCGAGACGGCGACCTTGGCGCTGACGGCACGACTCACGCCGGACGGGCCGCCGATTGGCGCCGGCGTGGTCTGGCGCGTCTTCAACGAGACACAGGGCCCGGACGGCACGCGCGAATTGGTGGCTGAGCGGCATGGTGGCTCGGCCGACTTCGCCCTGAAGCCGGGCGGCTATTTCGTCTACTGCGGCTTCGGCTATGCCGGCACCACCGAGCACGTGGTGGTGGGTACCGGCCTGAAGGCCGCTTCGGTCGTCCTCAACGCTGGTGGCGTTCGCCTCTACGCCGTCAGCGGCAAGGGTAAGCCGCCGCTCGACAAAGATGATCTCAGCTTCGACATTTTCTCGCAGGAGCTGGACTCGCACGGCGAGCCGAAGGCGGTCGCCCTCGACATCGCCCCCGGAACGATCGTTCGTCTGCCGGCCAAGACCTACAACGTCACGGCCAATTACGGCGACGCCAACGCCCGCACCACCGCCGACATCGACGTCAAGGCCGGCAAGCTCTCGGACATCACGCTGACCGAGAAGGCCGCCAAGATCACTCTGAAGCTGGTAAGCACCGACGGCGGCGAGGCCATCGCCGATACCCGCTGGTCGATCCTGACCCAGGCGGGCGATCTCGTCACCTCCGGCGTCGGCGCCTTCCCATCCTTCGTTCTGGCCGAGGGCGACTATACGGTCATCGCCAACCACGAAGACGGTCAATTCCAGCGCATCGTCAGCGTCGTCTCCGGCGAGGACGCCGACGTGGAAGTGCTGGCGACCGCCGACCACCGGGTCACCAACTGATCGCGCGGCCTGAACCGGGCCACGCGCGCCTGTCCTGACGGACTCATGGGAGTCCATGCGGGATCACAGCGACTCAACCGGGACTCAGTGCGACTCATCGTCGGCACGGCCCGCCATGGACGCCCGACTCGTCAAGGATACGCCCGTTCGTCAAAAAGGCTCGCCGCCCTCCTCGATGTAGCGGGCAAAGGCGTCCCTATGGTCCGGATGCCAGCGCGACAGCGCCGGACGATTGTAAATGACGTCGCCGATCGCCCAGGCCATGCGCTTCTCATCGAGGCGGCGCGGCGTCTCGTTGTCGGGGCAGAGAATGTAGAAGTCGCCCTTGGCGAGCGCTGCCAGCATGAAGTCCACTACTTCCACGGCGTGCCAGGCCCCGGCCGGCTTCTCGGCCGAGGGGTCGGCGGCGGTCAGGCCGGTGAAGGTCCAGCCGGGGATCAGAAGATGCGCCGAGAGCCGGCTGCTCCGGCTGCGCAGTTCGTGGGCGAGCTGTTCGGTCACCACCTTCACCGCCGCCTTGGCCGTGTTGTAGGCGGCGTTGCCGGGCGGCGTGGTGATGCCCTGCTTGGAACCGGTGTTGATCACATAGCCTGAGTTGCCGCCCTCGATCATCCGCGGCACGAAGGTCTGCACGCCGTTGACGACGCCCCAGAAATTGACGCCCATCAGCTTGCGCCAATTGTCGGGGTTTTCGAGAACACCACCGCCCTCGCCGATCGCCGCGTTGTTCATCAGCACGTCGACGCCGCCGAAGCGCTCGAAGGCGGCGGCCGCCAGCGCCTCGACTGCCGCCCTGTCACCAACGTCGGTGGGAACGGCGATGGTGTCCGGGCTGCCAGCCGCTTTCGCCGCCGACGCCGTGGCCGCCAGTTCACCGCCGAGCACGTCGGCCAGCACCAGCTTCATGCCGCGCTGGGCAAACCGCAGCGCCGCAGCCCGGCCGATGCCACGCGCCGCGCCGGTGATCACCGCGACCTTGCCCGTTGTGATGATATCCTCGGCCATGGCGGCCTCCCGTTGATTGAATGTTGGCGGCGACCATAGGGTCGTCCCGCGTCAGCGCGCCAATTCCTTCAGGCCCTGGCGGATCAGCTGGGTGGTGGTCGCCTCGCTGCCGGCCGCCTTCGCTGCGGCTTGCACGGCGGCGGCGGCCTGCAATTGCGCATAGCCGAGGTTGACCAGCGCCGACACTGCCTCGGCCACCGGGCCGGAGACGCGCGCCTCGGCGACATCGACGGCCATGCGGATCACCGACGGATCGGCGTCGGCGAAAGCCGGTGCCTTGTCCTTGAGCTCGGTGGCGATGCGCTCGGCAACGCGCTTGCCGACGCCCGGCGCCCGGGCGATGGCCGTGAGATCGCGCATGGCGATGGCGGTGGCGAGCTGGCCGGGATCGAGCACTGACAACACGCCGAGCGCTACCTTGGCGCCGACACCCTGCACCGTCAGCAGCAGGCGAAACCACTCGCGCTCGATGTCGTTGGAAAAGCCGTAGAGGCGAATCATGTCCTCGCGGACCATGGTCTCGATGGCCAGCACCGCTGCCTCGCCGGCTTTCGGCAGTCGCTGCAAGGTGCGCGACGAGCAATAGACCTGATAGCCGACGCCATGCACGTCGAGGATCATCCAATCGTCGCCGAAGCTGTCCACCACACCCTTGAGCTTGCCGATCATGCTCTTCCCCCGTCCGTCACCCAGCCGCCAACTTCGCCAATCGGCCGACCACCGAACCACGATGATGGGCATGCGTCAGCGCAATGGCCAGCGCGTCGGCCGCGTCATCGCTGTCGAAAGTCGCCTTCGGCATCAGCACCTTGACCATGACGCGGATCTGCCCCTTCTCGGCATGTCCCGCGCCGACGATCGCCTTCTTCACCGCGTTGGGCGCATATTCGGCCACCGGCAGGCCGCGCTTGGCCGGCACCAGCAACGCCACGCCGCGCGCCTGGCCGAGCTTCAACGTCGCGCCGGCGTCCTTGTTGACGAAGGTGATCTCGACCGCCGCCTCATCCGGCTGGTACTGGTGCAGCACCGCGTCCAGCCCGTCATGGATCTGGACGAGGCGCGAGGCGAGGTCCAGATCGCCATTGGAATTGACCGACCCGGAAGCAACGAAGTGCACCGAGTTGCCGAGGCTGTCGACGACGCCCCAGCCGGTGTGCCTGAGGCCGGGGTCGATACCGATGATTCGCGTCACTGTGGTCATGGCGGCACGCTATCCGCCTGTTCATGGTTTGTACAGACGGCGCCAGAAAACTCCACCGATCGCGGACGGCGAAGGATCGAGCGGGTCCTGGCGCATGGCGACATGGGCGCAACGCCCCGTCAGCGGCCCACCGAACGACCCCCTGATCGTCGCGCAAGCGACATGGCCGACCCAAGTCCTCCGCCCTGAACAGCCGCCTCTTCAAGCAGCGGTTGCCCGGGCTCTCTCGATCGCGATCTTCGCGAGATGCGCGGCAAATTCGATCAACTGATATTCGACTTTGACCGGCTCCCGCACAGACCTCGAATACATGGCGAAAGTGCCGAGGACATCGCCTTGGCGCGAAATAATCGGCGTGGACCAGCAGGAACGGAAACCATGTACGCTTGCCACCTGCCGGTATTCGTTCCACAGGGGGTCGCTCAGGATGTCGGACACGACAACCATCTCGCGTCGATGAGCGGCCGCCCCGCAAGATGCGTTGTAGGGGCCCACGCGTATCTCTTTTGTAGCCCCCAAGAATGGCTCGGAAACACTGGGCGCCGCCCCGCGCCGCAAGGTAACGCCATCGGCGTCGAGCAAAAGTATGGAGCAGAACAAACCAACGCTCTGGGATTCCGCCAGGAGAACCACCTGATCTAGGATGTCTTCCAGCGGCGCATCCGCAACGATCTCTTCAAGTATCTTGATCTGCCCTGCCTGCAAAACCGAGGCAAGTCTCCGGGCAGTGATATCGCGTGCGATACCGACCAAGCCGATCACCTCGTTCCGATCGTTGCGAAGTGGAACCTTGGTTGAGGATATCCATTTCTTGGCGCCGGCCGCGTCGGTGACAAGCTCTTCCCGATCAACCATCGGAATACCGCTGCGCATGATCTCGACTTCGATCGCTCGAAACTCTTTGGCGATTTTGGGGGCGTGAAGCTGCGCGTCGCTCGTGCCGATCATGTCGCTTGTGCGTGCGTAGTGCGTATCGGTCGCAAGAGCCCGGTTCACAACGACGAAACGGCCTTCGACGTCCTTGACCCACAAGTAGTCGGGAACCAGATCGATCAATAGCTGCAATGAGATGCGCTCGGACGCCAAGGCGCGCGCCGTCGTGATCTCGGTCACATCCTCATGAGTCGAGACCCAACCGCCACCTGGCATGCTTTGGTTCGAAATATGAATGAGGCGACCGTCTGGAAGCTCGGTAAGCCTGGATGTTGGGGTCCCTGAGGCGCTGATTTCCGCCACCAGGCGCAGATACTCTTCCGGCGACACGGGTGACGTTCCGACGGCACACCGTGCTTCAATGATGTCTTGAAGGGGCGTTCCCGGGCGCACTTGATCGGGTGTCAGACGGTAGAGTTCGGCGTAGCGATCGTTGCAAAAGACCAGCTTGCGAGAGCCGTCAAAAAGGCAGACGCCCTGGGAAATGTTATCAAATGCCATCCGGTAATGCGAAATTTGCGTCTTGAGCGCAATGACTTCCGCCTCGTATTCGCGCGCGTCGGCATTCGTATTGGTTTGCGCAGACTTGACCTGGACAAGAGCATCAGACTGCCCTTCCGGATGCCTGGTATGATTGGATCCCATGATGCGCTCCCCAAAAATCGGACAATTCTCTGGAGCAACAGTAGCTCCCGGGTGCAGCGAAGCGGGTTGCAGGTTACGCCGGAGCAATTAGCAAAACTTGTATACTTCACAAGCCATCCTCGACGCGACGATCATCCACCTCATGGCTGAGGCAGAGCCGGACGGCCGACGGCTTGTCGGCGCCAACTGCGAACAGATCGCCCGCGTTGACTCGCACGCCGGCCTCGAGCGCGGCAGCCGCGAAGGAACTGACCTGCCACTCCGGCGGCAGCGGCAGCCAGAGATGCAGTCCATCGGGATCGGCCGAATAGGGGCGGTTGCCGAGCAGCCGGCGCGCCATGAGCTGCCGCCGGGCGGCATGCGCCTGTTTCTGTCCATGGTCTTTCTCGGAACCACGGCTGAAACCTATCAGCTCACCGCGCTCACGGGCGTCATCGCCGGTCTCTTCGGCCTGATGTGGGCCTCCACCCGACGATTGAGGTCGGCGTGATCGTCATTGCAGCGCCGCAACAGACGACAACCAAAGGTAACGGCGCCCGCTTTTCCTGGTTGCAACGGATGCCGGCCATGCTATTCAGCCGCTCTGTTTGAAGGAACAAAAGAGGCGTCACCTTGCCGTTGTAATGCCGGTCTCATCCTGCAGCACCCGCATCATCGGAAACCCCGGTTTCCGAACGGCTTTTGATGTCCATCGGGTGGCGGATCGAGACCGGCCTGGCTTTGCCGCCGTCGGCACCCGCCGCACACCATCTGAAATAATCCGCGCATCCGCCAAGCCGTGCCCGCCCCGTCGGGCCTCGTCCGTCATGCCGCTGGGCTTCCTTCCAGGAAGACCTTGGCATGTCCAACCACGTCCTCGTCCGCTGGACCATCGTTCCGCGCAACTGTCCTCGCCCCATCCTCGCCTGCCCGACCTGCGGCGTCGATCGTCCGTTCCATCCGAGCGGCAAGATCCGCCTCAACGCCAACGGCAAGCGGCTCGACGCCTGGGTGATCTACAAATGCGGCGACTGTGACCGCACCTGGAACCGACCGTTCCTAGAGCGTCGCCTGGCGACCGACCTGCCGCCCGACGATCTCGCCGCGCTGAAATCGGGCGATCCGGCCGTTGTCCGCCACCTCGCCTTCGATCTCGCCGCCCTGCGCCGCAAGACCTCGGTGATCGCCCAGTCCGAGGAGGTGCATGTCGAGAAGGTGGTGACCGGCGGCGCGACCGGTGCGGCCGGCGTCGAGATTGCCCTCGCCGTTCCCTATCCGGTCGGCATCCGTCTCGATCGCCTGCTGGCGACCGAACTCGGCCTCGCGCGCAGCCGGATTGTCGCCCTGGCGGGTGAAGGCCGGCTGATTGTCGGGGGCGGCGGCAATGCCTTGAAGCGTCCGCCGCGCGACGGCCAGTCGGTCCATCTCGACCTCGCGGATGCCAGCGACGGACGCGGCATTGTCGACGCCGCCGGCGGAACGGCGAACTGCGTGGCGCATATGAACGGACAGATCACGTGTGGCGATGATTAATTTCTGTTTGACGGCGTAAAATTATTGAATTACGATAATTTTGTCAGCGCAGAAAAGGTGTGGACACTATGAACTCGCTTTCACTTCCAGACATGGCGCAGGCTCCGGCCGACACATCGCGCCACCATCGACTGATCCGGCTTTCCGGCTTCGCCTCATGGGCCAGCTTCGCCTCCGCGACGCTCATCGTCGTCGCCACGGCCTGTGTCTGGCTGATCGATGGCGCGCTTGCCGATTGGCTTGCCAAATCGGTCGACGGCATCCTCGTGACGCCCTCCCCGATGATGCTGGGAGCCGCCGGCGCCGTAGCCATGGCGCCGATCGCTCTGCTGGTCGCCATGCTCATCGAACTCGGGTGGCTGTTCCGGCTGTTCGCCGCCAACAAGGTTTTCGATCCGGCGGTGCCGCGCCGGCTCGGCCGCGTCGGTTGGTTGGCGTTTTCCAGTTGCGCCGCCACCGTCGTCTGCAAGACAGTGGTGATCCTGCTCATGACCTCGGCCAACCCGCCCGGCCACCACATCCTGTCCATCGGCGTCGACTCTCAAGCGCTGGCCGGTCTGATGTTCGGCTTTCTGTTCCTTGTCTTCTCGCTGGTGATGCAGGAAGCGCTCGGTCTTGCCGAGGAAAATCGGAGTTTCGTCTGAGCGATGGCTATCGTCGTCAACCTCGACGTCGTTCTGGCACAGCGCAAGATGCGCTCCAAGGACCTCGCCGCCGCCATCGGCATCACCGAGGCCAATCTGTCGCTCTTGAAATCGGGAAAGGTGCGCGGCGTTCGCTTCGAAACGTTGGCCAAGATCTGCGAAGTGCTCGACTGCCAGCCCGGCGACATCCTCGAATATCGGCAGGAGGCGGAGGGCAACTGACCATTCCGGCCAAAAGAAAGCCCCGCGACGCTATCGCCGCGGGGCACTGTTTGCGTCTTGGCAAGCGGCCGCTCAGACGGCGACGGTCTCAAGCGCCGGATAGTCGGAATAGCCGAGCGCGTCTTCAGCGTAGATGGTCTCGGGCACCAGCGGGTTGCGCGCCGCGCCGGTCCTGAAGCGCTCGACGAGGTCTGGGTTGGCGATGTACTCCTTGCCCCAGGCAACGGCATCGGCCCGGCCGGCGGCGACTTCCGTCGTCGCCTGATCGAAGGTGAAGCCCTCGTTGGCGATCAGCACGCCGCCGAACTCTTCCTTGATGTGCGGCGTCAGGCGATCCTCGCCGAAATGCTCACGGGTGAAGATGAAGGCGATGCCGCGCTTGCCAACCTCGCGGGCAACGTAGCCGAAGGTGGCCTTCGGGTTGCTGTCGCCCATGTCGTGGCTGTCGCCGCGCGGCGCGAGATGCAGGCCGACGCGGCTGGCACCCCAGACGCTGATCGCCGCGTCCACCGCTTCCAGCATCAGCCGGGCGCGATTCTCCACCGGGCCGCCGTAGGCGTCGGTGCGCTGATTGGTCTTGTCCTGCAGGAACTGGTCGAGCAGATAGCCGTTGGCACCGTGGATCTCCACGCCGTCGAAGCCGGCCTTGCGGGCGTTCTCGGCGCCCTTGTGGAAGGCCTCGACGATGCCGGGGATCTCGGCGATGTCGAGGGCGCGCGGCGTCGGATAGGGACGCATCGGCCGGAGCAGACTGACGTGGCCGGCCGGCTGCAGAGCGCTCGGCGCCACCGGCAGATCGCCGTCGAGCAGCGACGGGTCGGAGATGCGGCCGACGTGCCAGAGCTGCATGACGATCTTGCCGCCGCGCCGGTGCACGGCTTCGGTGATCGGCTTCCAGGCCTCGACCTGAGCGTCGGAGTAGATGCCGGGCGTACGGGCGTAGCCGGCGCCCTTTGGCGTGACGATGGTCGCCTCGGTCAGGATGAGGCCAGCCGATGCCCGCTGCTCGTAGTATTCGCGCATCACGTCGGTGGGGACGCGGTCGTCGGTGGCGCGCGCCCGCGTCAGCGGCGCCATGACGATGCGATTGCTGAGTTCGAGGGCGCCGAGGCGGACCGGATCAAAAAGGGTGGGCATGGATTGGCTCCTGACAGCACTGAATTCTAAGTCGACCTGAAAACTGGGGGTATATGCACGCATTTCTAGTGCGCACCGCCCCTCCGGCCAAGTGCCAAGGTGTGAACATTTCCGTGAAGCCGGGAAATGACACAAGAGCCAACGCGTTATCCGCAACGCCGGCGGTGCAGTCCCGACATATCAGCTCGCCAAGACGCTGGCGCATCGGCTCGTTGAGGTAATCGAGAATTCCTCAATTGCCTGAGAGATCTGAGAAATTCTCGAATGGAATGGCGTCTTTCGCCTTCAATGACGTTCAGTCCTTGGGAACGCCATCCTTCCACACAGCCCAGTCGGCGAGAATAGCGCGGGTGAGCGCCGATCCGACGCGATAGGCATTCTCAAGCGAAGGCATGAACCCTCCGGAGTTGGCATTGAGCGAGTCGCTGGGCAGTTGCCCGGGATGCTCCTGATCGAAGTTCGAAGCCGTGCGCAGCACCGCGATCCGCGTGAAATCGAGCCGTCCCATGTCGGCGCCACGCTTCAGCGCCGTCAGCGTGGCGTTGTCCTCTTGCTGGGTTGTGCAGTAGTTGGCGGCGCCGTCGGTCAAGAGCTTCGCCCAGGCATTGATGGCATCACTCATCGCCTTGCCGTGCCACCAGGTGTCGCCTGACACGGTGTCGCAGATCGACACCGTCGGTGCGGCGTTGGCCGGCGCGGCAGGATAGAGCGCTCGGTAGGCACGCGCCTCATCGCTGTCGGCGAGAGCGACGTTCTTGCTCAGCGCATAGGCCTTGTCGACCAGCGCGTCGTCGAGATGGTAGGTCTCGGTACCATAAACCGACTTCGGCTTCTCACCCGGCGCCTTGGAGTACATGCCGAACAGGCCCGTGTTCCAGCCCTTCGGCAGCGAACGGGCGTCGACCTCCCACTGCAGGCCACCGTCGATCACATAGCGGGCCCAGAGAGCCGACCCGGTGGTGCCGTCGGCCGGATCAACACCTGCGATGCCGGCGATCAGGAAATAGGTGTGGCTGAGGTCCAGCTTGTCGGAGTGGATCAGCGCGGAAATCGAGCTTGCCGCGTTGGCGTAGCCCATCGACGTCGTGACCACACAGAGACCGGCCGCGTTGCACGACAGATCGGGAAAGGCTTCGGACAGCCCCGGAATCGGCATCTTGATATCGAGCTTTTCACCCTCGAGCCAATGCGTTGCCTCGTGCTTGAACATGCTGATCACCAGCACCTTGGGCGCGACCGGTGCATCGGCTGCCATCGCCGGAGAGACCATCATTGCGCCAGCGGCGGCAAGCGAAAGAAGGGACGGGTTCATGACAGCTCCTTGACAGTAGGCAACGGGGCGGATGCTGCAGCGGGCACCCTCCGCGGGGCTAACAGCCGCCTTCCCCCACCTCAAGAACAAACTATGGGCAAAGGAGATCACCAAACAAGCAAGCGCCTCGTCCCCTCAGGTATCGTGGCCGGGATGCTGGAATGAAACGATGTCCGCCTGAAAGCGACTAACCTTTTCCTGCTCGTCCGGCGTCCGGGTCGGAAGATCGGGCAGCGTCGAGAGCCAGCGCATCCGATGTTCGAGCCCGACTTGGATGGTCGGCGATATGGTCTCGGGATCGTCGAAAGCGCCGATGGCCAGCTCCAGCGCCAGTCCGCCCCAGTCATAGGCGAGCGGCGTGCCATAGTGCTGGCAGAAGCCGCACCTTGTTGGAACTATGGAACCAGGAGGGCTCGCCGCGCGTCCAGGCGAGGCGATCGTTCGGCGCCGACACCAGAGGGCCGAAGAAGGGGCCGAAGGCCTTCTGTCTTCCTGCGCGCAGGCGCAGGACCTCGGGCAGGAAGGGGCGCAGGGGCGGCATAAGGCAGCCTTCTCCGCGCACGGCCAAACGAAACGCCCGCCGTCTCCCGAAGGCAACGGCGGGCGCAAATGGGTGAACGAGGTCAGCCTCAGCCGGCGAGCTTGGCCGCCACTTCGTCGGAGACTTCCATGTTGGTGTAGACGTTCTGCACGTCGTCGTCGTCTTCCAGGAGATCGACCATCTTCATCAGGCTCTGCGCCTTCTCCTCGTCGAGGTTCGACGTGGTCTTCGGCTTCCAGACCGACTTGATCGACGCGGCGGCGCCCAGCGAGGCTTCCAGCGCCTTGGTCACTTCGCCCATCGATTCGAAGGCGCAGTAGATGAAGTGGCCTTCCTCGTCGGACTCGACGTCATCGGCGCCAGCCTCAATGGCGGCTTCCAGAACGGCGTCGTTGGAGCCGGCGGTGAGCGGATAGCTGATCTCGCCCAGACGGTCGAACATGAAGCCAACCGAACCGGTTTCGCCCAGCGCGCCACCGGCCTTGGTGAACACCGAACGAACCACCGAGGCGGTGCGGTTGCGGTTGTCGGTCAGCGCCTCGACGATGACGGCGGTGCCACCCGGGCCGTACCCCTCGTAGCGCACCTCGTCGAAGTTCTCCGTGTCGGCGCCGGCGGCCTTCTTGATGGCCCGGTCGATATTGTCCTTGGGCATGTTTTCGGCGCGGGCGTTGAGGATGGCGAGACGCAGACGAGCGTTCATCGCCGGATCCAGACCGCCGATCTTGGCGGCCACGGTGACTTCGCGGGCGAGCTTGGCGAAGATCTTCGACCGCTTGGCGTCCTGCGCACCCTTGCGGTGCATGATATTCTTGAACTGTGAATGACCGGCCATAGTGCCTCCAGAGAGAACCGCGAAAGGGGGCGGGGCGCAGGCACGCCTCCGCGACCAACGATCACGGCACAAATCCACGAATGGGGCGCCTTATAGGCGTTTGTTGGCCTTAAATCCAGCCGGGGCGCTTACCAAAAGGTCGGCAACGCCTCGGCAAGGCGACCGCCGATCCGGACCGGCCCGATCGCCTCGGCAAGACCCGTCACGTCGCTCACGTCGACGGCGACGCCGCACAGCGTCGGCTCACCGAGCGCCGGCTGGAAACGCGCCGTCGGGATCTTGCGCAGAAAGCGATTGAGCGGCTCGTCCTTCTCCATGCCGAGCACGCTGTCATAGTCGCCCGTCATGCCGGCGTCAGAGAGATAGGCGGTGCCGCCGTCGAGGATCTGATGGTCGGCGGTCGGCACGTGCGTGTGGGTGCCGACGACCAGCGACGCCCGGCCATCGAGATAATGGCCCATCGCCTGCTTCTCGGATGTCGCCTCGGCGTGCATGTCGACCACCACGGCATCGGCCATCTGGCCGAGCGGGCAGGCGGAAAGCTCGCGCTCGGCGGCGGCGAACGGATCGTCGAGGGCATCCATGTAGATGCGGCCCATGACATTGACCACCAGCACCCGGGCGCCATTCCTGGCGATGGCAACGGTACCGCCCCGCCCCGGCGTTCCCGACGGGTAATTGGCTCGGTGATGCCGAAGCCGCCGGCCGCGTTCTCACCGTTCACCACGACGAGGTCGAGGGCATAGTCGGCGATCAGGCCCGGCAGGATGTCGGAAATGGCATTGCGACCCGAGCGGCCGACCACGTCTCCCACGAACAGCAATCGCATTGTCCGGCGTTCTCCCCCCAACGTTCTGTTGAAGTCAACGAGCGAAGCGGAAGACGTCCCGCTCGGTGACGATCATGTCGAGTGGCGCGTCATGGGGCTCCATGGGCACCGCTGCCACTTCCTGCACCGAGAAGGCAATGCCGATCAAGCGGGGAAAGCGGCCAGCGGCGCGCAAACCGGCAACGGTGCGGTCGTAATAGCCGCGACCATAGCCAACGCGACCGCCAAGCCGGTCGAAAGCGCTGAGCGGCATCAGGAGAACGTCCGGCAGAATTTCGTCGGCCTCCGGACCGGGGCCGCGCGTGCCGAAGCCGAGCGGCACCAGTGCATCGCCCGGCCGGAAGCGGCGGAACACCAGACCGTCTTGCACCATGATCGGCAACCCCACCGGATGGCCGCGCTCGGCGAGCCCGGCAATGGCCTCGGTGAGATCCACCTCGCTCTGGATGGGCAGAAAGGCGGAAACGGCGGAGCCTCGCTCAAGGTCGAGCGCCAGCACCGAAGCGGAAATGACCGCCGACCCCTCGGCGCGCACGGCGTCAGCCAGCCCGTCACGACGGGTGAGCGCCAGCTTGCGCACGCGGACCTTTTCGGCGGCGACCAGAGCGCGGGGAGAATCGGAGGCGACGTCGATGGGAATGGCAAGCCTCCGGACAGGACGGGAGACGGCAAGAGCATGTCGCACAGAAGTGCGCGGCAATTTCGCGCCAGAAACAGGCGGCTGAACAAAGCGCGAATTGGATCAAGCAATCCAGGGAGATCACGACCCGCTTTGACCGGCGGCAAACAGGGTGTGGCGCCCGCGAACGACCGTCGGAACTGTGATCCCGGGTGATCCCGGGAAACCTACAACGTAGGTGGGCGCCGTGTGCCCGAACCCACGGGTCCGGACGGTGACAGCTCCCTTGGGATCAGTAAGGCCCCGGGGATATTTTATTCCTAACGAGAAGCGCAGTTACGCCACGCTCCCTATATAGGCGAGACCGGTGATCCGGCAAAGGGCCTAGACCCGACAAAGTTTCCGTCGGGATCCGGGCAAAAAAGAAGGGCGGCAGGAAAGCCCGCCGCCCAAGTCGCTGCGCGGATCGCAGTATCCGTTACCGACCAGCCGTCATGACGACCAGCGTGCAGAGCATCGCCGCCGTTCCGGCCAGGGCAAGCACGATCAGGGCGGGGTAGCCGAACAGCGCCACCGCCCCTATACCGACCAGGAGGATCACGACCATCGCCGCCAACACCTTCCAGGCGCTGACGCCCTGGGCTTCGGCTGTCGACTCGTGGCTGGCCATGTAAGTCCTCCGGAAAATCCTGTCGCGCCCCGTATATGGAATTATCCTTAGCGAGGCAACGGTGCTTTTGCCGCATCAGCCTTGCGCGACCTGCATGGACCCTCCGGAACAGTCGATCGGTACCCCCCGGGCAAACCTGCCCTGTTTTCGCCCCTGCCACCAGTAGACGAAAGCTCAAGCGTATCCGGCAGTTGATCGAAGCGTTGGCGGGGCGACCTTGGGATCACACCATCTTTTCGGCGGCGGCCTCGATGCGGGCGGCGGCGGCGACCACTTTCTCGGCAAGACGGCGTTCCACCTCGCCTTGCCGCTCGAGCAATGCGTCGCGACTTTCGCGCAGCGAATGCACCTCGGCTTCGAGCCCCTTTAGCCGCCGCTCGGTCTCCGACAGTTGGTCGAGCACGGTGATGGCGCTCATCACGGTCAGCCGCTGGTCGCCGATCTCGCCGAACACACCGCGAATCTCGTTGAGGATGGCGTCGAGACGGCTGGCGAGCCCGTAGAGATGCTCCTCTTGGCCGTCATCGCAGGCCATGCGGTAGGTCTTGCCGGCAATCGTCACCGTCACTTGGCTCAAGGGTCAGCCTCCGTGCGTATCGAGAACGGAGCGGATCGACTCCATGGCGGCGACGAGGCGGCGGGAGACCTCGCGGTTGGCGTCTTCGAGCCGGCCGGCCTTGGCGAGCGCGTCATCGAGGTCGCCGGCCAGACGCGACCGATCCTCCCCGAGACGGAACAACTCGTCCTCGAGACCGGAAATGGTGTGCTCGCCGGCTAGCCGCCGCTCCACCGCAAGTTCCAGACGCCCCAGCGCCTGGTCGAGCCTTTCAAAGGCCGCGTCCAACGACGCCGCTCCGGCCATGACCGCCTCCGGATGCTCACCCGGTTCGACGGAAAATCGTCCGGAGAATTCATCGCTTGTCAGAAACCGTTTTGAAATTCGCTCCGGAGAGTTGGCTGGCACGGCTTTCGAGAACCGGTGCGGGAGCGGACGTTGAGGTCCGTGAGCACCGGAAGCACAGAAAGCTGGGTCAGACGGCCGCCGGAGTAGAATTTCGAGACGGTCTCTCAGGTCTGGTTGCCACAAACCATAAGACCTGACAACGGTCCGTTGGGAGAGTGATCTGGGAAAATACCAGCTTTCCCCTTTTTTGGCCCGCCAGCCCTTTGGCAGGGGCCGGTTGTCATTGACAGATGATACCGCCCTGCTATTGATCGGCCGCTTTAGCCGAAAGACGTAATGGCGTGGCGTATCTGCCGGAAGATACGCATTTGTCCGTCATTCGGCCCGCCCAAGGAGTTTCCGGCCAAATCCCGTCAGGAAATAACAATGACTGACTCTGCCCGGTACAAGAATATGGCCAACGCCATCCGCGCGCTCGCGATGGATGCTGTCGAAAAGGCCAAGTCCGGCCACCCCGGCATGCCCATGGGCACGGCCGACATTGCCACTGTTCTTTTCGGCGACGTCATCAAGTTCGACGCCGCCGTCCCGACCTGGCCGGACCGTGACCGTTTCATCCTGTCGGCTGGCCATCCGCTCGGCCAGGGCCTTGCCATGTCGGTCGGCTTCGCGCTCGCCGAGCGCATGCTGAACGCCGAGTTCGGCGATGACATCGTCGACCACCGCACCTACGTGCTGGCTGGCGACGGCTGCCTGATGGAAGGCATCAGCCACGAGGCGATCTCGCTGGCCGGCCACCTCAAGCTCAACAAGCTCGTGCTGTTCTGGGACGACAACGGCATTTCCATCGATGGCCCGATCTCGGTCTCCGAGAGTGGCGACATCCCGGCCCGCTTCCGCGCCGCCGGCTGGAACACCGACGCCATCGACGGTCATGACCCCGTGGCCATTCTCGCCGCCCTGGAGCGGGCCAAGAAGTCCGACAAGCCGGTGCTGATCGCCGCCAAGACGACCATCGGCTTCGGTGCCCCCACCAAGGCCGGCACCCACGCCGTCCACGGTGCGCCGCTCGGCGCCGCGGAAATCGCCGGCGCCCGCGAGAAGCTCGGCTGGCCCTATGCCCCGTTCGAGATTCCGGCCGAGATCCTTGCCGACTGGCGCGCCGCCGGCAAGCGCTCCGCCAAGGACCGCGAGGCCTGGCTTGCTCGTTACAACGCCATGGACGCCAAGAAGCGCGCCGAGTTCGACCGCCGCATCAAGGGCGACCTGCCGGCCGCCTTCGCTGAGGCCATGGCCGCCTACAAGCAGAAGCTCGTCACCGAGCTGCCGAAGGTCGCTTCGCGCAAGGCCTCCGAGATGGCCCTTGAAGTCGTCAACGGCACCATCCCCGAGATGGCTGGCGGTTCGGCCGACCTCACCGGCTCCAACCTGACCAAGACCAAGGGCCAGGTCGCGGTGAAGGCGCCCGACTATAAGGGCACCTACATCCACTACGGCATCCGCGAGTTCGGCATGAGCGCCGCCATGAATGGCCTCGCGCTGCACGGCGGCTTCATCCCCTACGGCGGCACCTTCCTGGTGTTCTCCGACTACGCCCGTCCGGCCATGCGCCTGTCGGCCCTGATGCATCAGCGCGTCACCTACGTCATGACCCATGATTCGATCGGTCTTGGCGAAGATGGCCCGACGCATCAGCCGATCGAGCACCTGGCCTCGCTGCGCGCCATCCCCAACATGACGGTGATCCGTCCGGCCGACGCCTACGAGACGGCCGAGGCCTGGGAATTCGCGCTCAACCACAAGAAGGGTCCGACGACCCTGGCGCTGTCGCGCCAGAACCTGCCGGCGGTCCGCTTCGAGGTCAGCGCCGACAACAAGGTCGCCAAGGGCGCCTATGAGGTCGCCGCGGCCGAGGGCCGGGCGGAAGTGTCGATCTTCGCCACCGGCTCCGAGGTCGCCATCGCCCTCGACGCCAAGAAGATGCTCGACGCCGCCGGCCATCCGACCCGCGTCGTCTCGGTGCCGAGCTTCGAGAATTTCCGCGCCCAGTCCGACGCCTACCGTGCCGAAGTGATCGGCGGCGCCAAGGTGAAGGTCGGTGTCGAAGCCGCCCTGCGCATGGGCTGGGACGAGATCATCGGTTCGGACGGCATCTTCGTCGGCATGACCGGCTTCGGCGCCTCGGCGCCGATCGAGCTGCTCTACGAGAAGTTCGGCATTTCCGCGAGCCACATCGCCGAGCTGGTCTCGGTCAAGCTGGCCTAACGGTATTGCTCGACGGGGACGGCGGCCTCCGCCTTTCCCGTCAGGCGAGGAAAGTTGGGGGAGCGATCCGGAACCCGCCGGGCCGTCCCCAGACCAAACGAGGATCGGGCCGGAAGATGCCCGCCTCTGCATCAGGAGACAGACAATGGCAGTAAAGGTCGCCATCAACGGCTTTGGTCGTATCGGTCGTAACGTTCTGCGCGCGATCGTCGAGTCCGGTCGCAAGGACATCGAGGTTGTCGGC
>JAGSYV010000141.1 GCA_018262505.1 Pseudomonadota bacterium | reverse complement strand
GATCGGCTGCCCTTCGGTGGCGCGCGGCACCTTGCCAACGCCGAGAATGACGCCGCTCGCCTTGTGGCCGGCGCCGTCGTCGATGGTTGCTGTATAGCCGGTCATGGCTGCAGCAATGGATGCTGTGGAGGCGAGATCCTCGCGCTTCAGCGGCAGGCGTTTGAACGCCTCCGCGACGGCATTGGCACCATCAAGGGTGACCGAAACAATCGAGCCCTTGGGGTCGCTGACCAGGAGGCTCTTGAGAACATCGTCGGCTTGATCAGCGGGTATTTCCAGCGCCAGCTGGCTTTCCCCCTCCGCCAGATCGACGTTGCGGACGATCTCGGCCAAACCACCCGACGACAATAGCACCGAGCCCACCTTGTCGGCGGCATTCGCCGCTGTGGCAAGCGCAAGAGGCGAAACCGCAACAAGAAGCGCGGCGGCAAGCGACATCGATTTCACGTTGATCTCCCCCGAGACACGGTTTCATCCGATGGCGGCGATCCTGCTCCAAGATTGCGCTGGTGCGAAGACCGACCTGTGGCGGCCTTGCGACTTTCCGGGGGGCTAATTAGGGAGAACTGCGCTTGACAGGATGCCTTGTCGCGGCGACCTATCGCCAACAACACTGCGAGAGACTACGGCCTGCCATGATCCATTACAACCTGCACTGCGCCGCCTGCGGCCACGATTTCGACGATTGGTTCGGCGGCAATGCCGATTGGGAAGCGAAGAAGACCGATTACGCCTGTCCGTCCTGCGGCGCCGCGCGTATCGAAAAGGCCCTGATGGCGCCCAGCCTGGGCGCGGCCAAGGCGTCCTTGGCAGCCGAAGCGGCCTGCAACCCTTCGACCTGCACCAACCCCGGCTGCCCGATGGCTGCCGGATTCTAGATGGGAAAATCCGTCCACCTGAAGCCGCTTGCCGGCAGCTACGCCATTTCTCGGTTGGCCCCTTCCACCCAGATCCCGACCTGGGCGGACGGCGGCGGTTTCGTCAGCATGAGCCGCACCGAAGACGAGCTATCGGTTGTCTGTCTGGAAGATCGCGTTCCCCCGGGCGTGCGAACGGACGGCGGCTGGTCGGCATTCAAGCTGGAAGGCCCGTTTGCCTTTGATGAGACGGGCATTCTTCTGTCGGTCATCGAGCCGCTGTCGGCAAGCAGCATCGGCATTTTCGCCGTATCGACATTCGATACCGACTACCTGCTCGTGAAGACCACCGACGCAACAAAAGCCCGCGCGCTTCTCGGCGCGGCGGGACACAGCATCGTCTGAGAGGTCAAGCCACCTTCAGCGGCGGCATGAACAGGCCCTTCGGTGACAGCGTGAAGATCTCACAGCCCGTGTCGGTGACGCCGACGGCGTGCTCGAACTGCGCCGACAACGAGCGGTCGCGAGTCACCGCCGTCCAGCCATCGGACAGCACTTTCACGTGCGGCCGGCCGAGATTGACCATCGGCTCGATGGTGAAGATCATGCCCGGCTTCAGCACGGGGCCCTCGCCCTTGCGGCCGTAGTGCAGAATGTTGGGCGTGTCGTGGAACAGCTTGCCGACGCCATGGCCGCAGAAGTCGCGCACCACCGAACAGCGCTCGCCCTCGACATATCTCTGGATCGCCTCGCCGATGTCGCCGGTGGTATTGCCCGGCCGCACGGCGGCGATGCCGCGCATCAGCGATTCATGCGTCACCTCGATGAGCCGCTCGGCGGCGCGCTTGATGGCGCCGACGCCATACATACGCGAGGAGTCGCCGTGCCAGCCGTCGACGATGAAGGTGACGTCGATGTTGACGATGTCGCCCTCGCGCAGCGGCTTGTCATCGGGAATGCCGTGGCAGACCACGTGGTTGATCGAGGTGCAGACCGATTTGGTATAGCCGCGATAGTAGATCGTGGCCGGTAGGGCATCGTGATCGCGGCCATAGTTATAGACGAAGTCGTCGATCGCTTGCGTGGTAACGCCCGGTTTGACGAACTCCACCAGATCATCGAGACAGGCGGCCGTCAGTTGGCAGGCCTTGCGCATGCCGTCGAAGTCGGCCGCGGCATAAAGGCGAATATCTCCGGTGTTGCGCAGCGGAGCGACCGTTGCGTCGACGTAATTGATCATCGGATCAACCAACCTGTGTCTGGCGTTGGAAGCCGAGCGGCTTCGTGTTTTCGTCGTCATATACCCAAGCACCGCGCCAAGTACACGGCCCTGGCTCACTATTCTGTCAGAAATCAGGCCGGATTTCGATTCCCGCCGGCGTAACTTCGGCGCGCATCACCAGCATTTCGACGCCGGCCGCGCGAGCGGCCCCCGCCGCGCGGGCATAGACGGGATCGATGTCGGCGGCGAGTTCGAAGTGGTGACAATCGCCGCGCTGCACCAGATAGGCAAGCACCGCTCGGGCGCCCGCCTCGACCATGGTGGCAAGTTCGGCAAGATGCCGTGCACCGCGCGCCGTTACCGCGTCGGGGAATTCGGCCATGGCCGGCCGACGCGACAAGGTGACCGACTTGACCTCGACATAGCATGGCGGTCGTCCCGCGCTTTCCAGCAGCATGTCCACGCGGCTCCGCGTGCCGTAGGGCACTTCGCGGCGGAGCGTTTCGTAACCAGCAAGCGCGGGAACATGGCCTCGGGCGATCGCCTCGGCGACGATACGGTTGGAAAGGCCGGTATCTATGCCGACCAGGGCGCCATCCACCTCGACCAATTGCCAGCTCCAGGCGAGCTTGCGCTTCGGATCGTTGGAACGGGCGAGATAAACCCGGGAACCGGGCGTCGCCAGGCCGAGCATGGAGCCGGAGTTGGCGACGTGGGCTGTGACCTCCTCGCCGCTATCGAGAAGACAGTCGGCGAGAAAGCGTTTGTAGCGGCGGACGAGCCGGCCGGACGTCAGCGGAACGGGAAAGCGCATGACGCCTTGTTCCCGTTCCGGCCGCTGTCGTCAAGGCGTGGCCTGTGCCTCCACGGCCGCCGCCGCGGCATCCTGCGGAACAAGGCGGTCGAGAATATCCTTGGCGACCGGCTTGTAGTCGTCGTTGAAATGATGACCACCGGGATGGACGAGCAGACTGAAGCCCTTGTCTTTCGGCAGGCGAGTACAAGCGGTCTCGTCATCCTCGCTGCCATAGATGCATTGAACCTTGGCCGGCTCGATCTTCTCGACGTCCGGCAATGTCGACGGCCCATTGGGATCGGTCTTGCCACCGAGAATGCCGGAGACCTGAATCTCGAACTGCCGCGCGCCGGTAAAGGCCAGCAACGACACGAGATTGACGCTGGCCTTGTGATCCGCCGGCAGCGCCTGATAGATGGCCGGCAGCGCATCGGCGCCGAAGGAGTAACCGACGAGCGCCACCTTATGGACGTTCCATTTCTTGGTATAGGCGTCCATCACCTTCGCCAGGTCATCGGCTGCGTCAGCGGGGTCGATATCGTTCCAGAAGTAGCGCAGCGAGTCGATGCCGACCACCGGCACGCCAGCCTTGGCCAGATAGCTGCCGATCTCGGCATCGATATCGCGCCAGCCGCCATCGCCGGAATAGATGATCACCATGGTGTCGTGGCTTGCCGTGGCAGGCACCAGGGTAATCGGAATACCGGCCAGCGGCGACCCGTTGTCATTGGCCTTGACCAACTGCTCGAGCACCGCGCCATCCAACGTGCGACCGGTGCCCTTTACGCTCTTGGCGGTGGCAATGGTAAAACCGGATCCAACCATTTCATTGATATGCGCGGCCCCGGTCGGGTCGGCCTGTTGAGTCAGATAGACGTCGATGGGATCGGGAAGGTGTCCCTTCTGCAGCTCGTAGACCCAGCCATTGCCGTCCGCGGCCTTAACGTGCTTGGCCTCGCTGCACAGCTCCTTGCGCAGCGGCAGCGCGGCGCGCGGATCGACGGCGATGGTGCGGCCAATGGTCGCATCCGGCGACTGGGCGGCCAGCGCCAGCGCGAAAGTACCACCAAGCTTGTCACCGACAATCAGCGGCGAGTGGTAGCTGTCAACGTCCAGCACGCGTTGGATGTTCTGGCTGACCTGCTCGACGTCGGAGACGAAGTAAACGCAATCGTCGGGCAGCTTTTCCGCCTTGGCAAAGGTGGCGGGCGTGTCGATACCGACAACCACAGCGCCACTTGCCGCATAGCGGCGCGCGGTTACGCGGTCCCAGAACCCGTAGCCGCCTTCGCCCGACAGCAGGAAAACGATGCCGGTCGGCTCGACGCGCGGCGTGATCACCTCGGCGATGCCGAGGGTGTCCGTCTTGTCAGGCGGCAGATGCGGGAAGAGATAGAGGAAGGCGCTCGTCGCGATGCCGGCCACCATCAGGACGCCGACCATGACGAACAGTATCAGTCGCTTCATTTGGAAACGGTTCCCTTGAGGCCGCCAGAGATAACGAAGGTCACGTCGGCAAGCGCCAGCAGCGGATTGAGGCCGCCGGCCACCGCCATGTATCGCTGCCGCCAGACCGGATCGAACTTGGTCTTGAAGGCGCGCAGACCATAGAAATTGTAGAAGGCGTTGCCATGCTCGAAGGCGGCTCGGCCGAGCTTGTGCCAGAGCGGCGCCATCGGACTGTCGGAAAGGCCGGCCAGCGGCGCCATGCCAAGGCTGAAGGTGGCAAAACCGGCTGCCTTGAAGTGCAGCAGCACGCGGGTGAACAACAGCTCCATGGTGCCGTTGGACGATTTCGGCGTGAAGCGCATCAGGTCGATCGCCGCCTCCCGGCCATCGCCGGAAATCATCAGCGTCGCGAAGGCAAAGATACGCCCGGCCTTCTTCAAGACCGCCACCGGTTGCGAGGCGACATAGTCGGAGTCGAAAGCGCCCATCGAAAAGGCCTTTTCCCGAGCCTTGCGCGCCTTCAGCCAGCTCTCCGACACAGCGGCGAGTTCGTCGGCAATGGCCGGCACGCCTTCCGGCGGTACCACCTCGAAAACAATACCTTCACGCTCGGCCTTATTGATGGCATTGCGCAAGTTGCCGCGTCGCGTGCCCTTGATGTCAAAGGCGGCGAGGTCAACGACCGCTTCCTCGCCGAGCTTGAAGGCGGAAAGCCCGGCATCGGCATAAAGCGACAAGCTCTCGGCCGGCACCTGGTAAAATACGGCACGGCCGCCATGCTCGCGGGCGGTCTCGATGAAACGCCAGATGAGCTCGCGCCGGCCCGCCTCGGTGCCGACCGGATCGCCAAGGGAAATCCACGAGCGGCCGCGCTTGGTATACATCAGGAAGGCGGCGCCATCGTCTGAGAAGATCAGATACTTGTCGCCCATCCGCACGAGATTGGCCGAGGCGTGATCGGTTCCGGCGAGGATGGCCACGGCACGGGCCAGATCGTCGGCGCTCGTCGGCTCGATGCGGCCGGACGGCGGCCGGATCAGCAGCCAGGCGGCGACCGCCGCGGTGGCAAGCCCGATGCCGACGGCGGCGCGCAACGAGCGCGGAGCGGCACCCGACATCTCGAACTGCCACCACAGATCGTGGCTATAGGGCACTTCCTTGTAGACGAAGAACAGGATGCCGACGGCCAGCGCCAGAACCGAGGTGATGCATACCCACCAGGCCGGGCTGAGCCGATCGTGCAGCAACGAAGCGGGCCGCGTGTAGAGATGGCGGCTGGAAACCAACCCGACGATCAGGATCGCAAACAGCACCGCCTCACCGATCGCCAGCGCCTTGAAAAGGGCCAGCGGAATGGAGAGCGCCGTCAAGACCAGTGTAACCCACCAGGCGCCGTCGAGCCGATGGACGAGCCCGCGCCCCGCGACGATCAGGAAGACACCGATCACCGAGCCGATAAAATGGGCGCCTTCGACCAGCGGCAGCGGGATGAAGGCATCCATCAGGTCGAGACGCGTATCGGCCGGCGGCGTCACGCCGGAGAATACCAGCATGGCGCCGAGCACGATGGCAAGCGTGCCGAGCATGACGGGCGCAATGCCGGACACCGCCGCCGTCAGCGCCGGGCTCGCCATCGTCGCTCGGCGCGCTTCGCTGACGATCATCGCGGCGACCGCCACGACAAGCGGCACGACGTAATAGATGACGCGATACAGCAGCAGCGCCGAGATGACGCCGTCGATCGGCAGTCGCGTACCAAGAGCGCCGACGACGATGGTTTCAAAAATGCCCACGCCGCCCGGCAAGTGACTGAGCACCCCGGCACCGATCGCCACCGAGAATACGGCGAGCACCGTCGGGAAAGAAACATCGCCATCAGGCAGCAGCACATAGAGCACGGCGGCGGCGCAGGCGACATCCACAGACGTGGCAACCAACTGCGAGACGATATCGCGCACGTTCGGCAGAGCGACGGCACGGCCGAACACCGTCACGGAGCCGCGACGCATGCCGGAAAACAGCAACACCGCTCCGACACCCGCGAGCATCAGAAGGCCGATACCGCGCACGGTCTCGCCGGGCATGCCGATCAGCGCGGCGAGGTCCGGCCCGGAAATGGCCAGCCCCATGCCAGCCACGAAGGCAAGGCCGAAGCCGAAAGCGGCGGCCACGTAGGCGACCACCTTGGCGATGGCTTCAGGTTCCAGCCCGAAGGGCGAATAGAAGCGGTAACGGACGGAACCACCCGTCAGCGGACCAAAGCCGGCGATGTTGCCGACGGCGTAAGCGCAGAAACTGGCCAGCGCCACCAGTCGGTAGGGTAACCGTGCCCCGGCGAAGTTAAGCGCATGCACGTCATAGATGGACAGCGCCAGGAAGCTGCCGCTGGTGAACAGCAAAGCAAGGCCGACCCGCGACCAGGGCGTGTCCTCGATGGCCGAGATAAGGTCATCATAAACGACATTCGACAACAGGCGCGACAGCGCCAGCACCGACAATCCAACGATCAGCAGCGCGACCACAGCGACAATGACCGGCTTCAGCCGTGCAAGGCGGCCGGGCTGGACGGAGGAAGCCTCGGGAGGTTCCGTTGGAACTGCAGCGAGCATGGTCAACCTAGAAACAATAAAAACCGGGCGGACGCCCTGTTACGGGCGCCTTATGTTGTGTGATTGCGTCAATCCAACGGCGGGTTAGTAGGCCGACCTTTAATTCCACGTAATGTTGGCGATTGTTTCATGATTGGAAATCCTCGAAAACAGAGCGACGATTCCAAAGGTTCGCAAATCCATGACAGCTCAGTCCCTCACCGCCGCCGTTCTGATCATCGGCGACGAGATTCTTTCCGGCCGAACCCGCGACAGCAACTCCGGCCACATCGCCGCCTTTCTGACTGAAATCGGCGTCGATCTCAAGGAAATCCGCGTTGTTCCCGACGAGGAAGATCGCATCGTAGCGGCGCTCGATGCACTCAGGGCGGCCTACACCTACGTCTTCACCACTGGCGGCATCGGACCGACGCACGACGACATCACCGCCGACGCGATAGCCAAGGCGTTCAGTGTCGCCATAGAGCATCATCCCGACGCGATCGAGATCCTGCGGCAGCACTACGTGACCCCGGAGGAACTCACCGAGGCGCGGCTTCGCATGGCGCGCATTCCCGTCGGTGCGACCCTGATCGACAACCCCGTCTCCAAGGCGCCCGGCTTCCATATCGGCAACGTGTTCGTCATGGCCGGCGTGCCCAAGATCATGCAGGCCATGCTGCTCAACGTCGAAAAAGAACTCACGGTCGGCGTGCCGGTGCGCTCGATCACCATCGATTGCCCGTTCGGCGAAGGCGTCATCGGCACCGCCCTCGGCGAGGTGGCCAAGGCGCATCCGCTCGTTTCCATCGGCAGCTACCCCATCCTCGCCGCCCGCAACTTCTCGACCAAGCTGGTGATCCGCTCGCGCGATCCGGTGGCGCTTGAAGGCGCCAAGGCGGCGGTGGAAGCGATGCTGGAGACCATCGCCCGCGACAAAGCCGGGGATAGCACTCTCACCGACTATTGAAATCGACGCGAAACAGGCATTTGAGAAAGCCCGACGCTTGATCTCATGAGGATCGCCACATGTCCCCGCAAGACGCCCAGCCACTCGCCCCCAAGGCCTTCCCGGTCTCCTGGGATCAGTTCCACCGCGATGCCCGGGCGCTTGCCTGGCGGCTCGCGGGCCTCGGCGAGTGGAAAGCCATCGTCTGCATTACCCGCGGCGGCTTGGTCCCGGCGGCCATCGTGGCGCGTGAGCTCAACATCCGCATCATCGAGACAGTCGGCATCGCCTCCTACCACGACTACACATCGCAAGGCGAACTGCAGATCATCAAGAAGGTAAGCCCTGATGTCGTCGACCTCGAAGGCGGCGAAGGCGCTGGCGTACTGATCATCGACGACCTCGTCGACACCGGCAAGACAGCCCGCATCGTCCGCGACATGCTGCCGAAAGCGCATTTCGCCACCGTCTACGCCAAGCCGAAAGGCCGCCCGCTGGTCGACACCTTCATCACTGAGGTCAGCCAGGACACGTGGATCTACTTCCCCTGGGACCTGGGTTTTGCCTTCCAGCCGCCCATTTCACACCAGGGCAATGATTAATCTGCTAAAAATTTATTCACTACGTAAATAACTGATTCGCAGTCTTTTAAGGCGGCTAAACCGACTTCCGGTTGTCCGCCTTAAAAGGGCGCGGCCTGATTCTCGCCGCATTTTTCCCTGTTTTGAGCCTTTGTCGCTGATCGCCGGTAACCTTCGGTGGTCCCTATGGAGGCTCGTCCGCGCTGCCAACGCGGGTTCAAACAGGATTGACTGCATGCAATTCAAAACAAGCGCCACACGCGCTTTTTTCACGGCCGCGATCGCGGTCGCGTTTTTTCACCAGGCGGCGCCGGCTCAG
>JAGSYV010000240.1 GCA_018262505.1 Pseudomonadota bacterium | reverse complement strand
TGCGGGCGGACAGCCCCTTCCCTTCGCCCGAGCCGTCGAGGCCGACGGCTGGCTCTACGTCTCCGGCCAGGTGGCGATGGAAAACGGTGAAATCGTCAAGGGTGGCATCGTCTCCGAAAGCCGCAAGGCCATCGAAAACCTGATCGCGATCCTGAAGGAAGCCGGCTACGGCCTTGACGACGTTGTGCGTGTCGGCGTGTGGCTGGACGACCCGCGCGACTTCTGGAGCTTCAACGGCGTCTACGCCGAGTATTTCGGCGCCAACCCGCCGGCCCGCGCTTGCGTCCAGTCGCCGATGATGGTCGATTGCAAAGTCGAGGTTGAGTGCGTCGCTTATCGTGCCGACCGCAAGTAACTTGGAAGCAGTGCTGTGCCACCTCCTGGATGGGAGGTGGGCAGCTTCGATTTGAGGGACGAGATGGCCGATACCGCCGAGGCCATGACAACAAAGCGCGCGCGCGGGCTCGATCGTGCCTTCGATATTCTCGAGTTCCTACGCGTCAAGCGTCAGCCCATGCGCCCCAACGAAATCGCCTCGGAGATCGACGCGCCCCGCTCGTCGGTCTACGAACTCGTCAACCTGCTGCTCAGGCATGGCATGCTGGATTATCAGGGCGGCGATGGGCGCGTGTTTCTCGGGCGCAAGCTGTATTTCCTCGGCACGGCCTATGCCGAACAGTTCGACTTCATGCGCGAATGCGATCGAGCGCTGGTGCGCCTCGTCGAGGAGACGCGCGAGACGGCGCAGATGTGTTTTCTCGAGGGCAACAAATACACCGTCGCCATGATGCGCGAGAGCACCCGTCCGTTCCGCATCTCCTCGAGCATCGGCGAACTGGTGCCTATTCCCTGGACCGCGTCGGGCCGGTTGCTGGTATCGCATCTCAGCGATCAGGAAATCCTGGATCTGATCCCACCCGCCGACTTTGTCATGCCAGACGGTCGGTCGCTCGATCCCGCCGTGTTCATCGCCGAGGTAAGACAAGCCGGTCTCGACGGCCACTTCACGTTCAACAGCATGGTGGACACCTACACCCACTGCTTTGCCGCCCCCATCCACCAAGCCGACGGCGCCTGCATCGCGACTTTGTGCCTCGTAACACCCAAGGAAGACGGCTTGCGCAACCGTAGCTCATACATTGACGCTCTGGTGCGGGCGGGTCAGGAGATTTCCGAAAGGCTGGGCGTTCATCCGGAACGACGCTGAGGTCTCTGGCGGTTCGGCTGACTCGATCGCATGCGGCGAGCTGTCCATCGCAACGCAGCAGCGGACCTGGCCATCCCGACCGTCGGCGGTGGTCACCGCGGGCTTCTTTTGGGTTGTACGAAGAGCCACGAAGGTTTCGCTCTGTCCGCTTATGGTCCGCCCTCCGTGCATGAGGCTTGGTTCGGTGCATTCCTGCACCCCTCATGTCTCAATGGTGCGAGAGGCAGACCCGGAGCTCATGGCTTGGTCGTAACATCCAGGCCGTGCAGGGCGTTCAACCCGGTGGAAACTCCTCGAACTGCGGCAGTGCGTCGCAAATCTCAAACCAGGGGGCTTTCGATCCAACGAAAATATGGGCGGTGGGGCGGATGGAGGGCGTGTCGATCAAGGTGCCCATGGTGACATGCACATAGGTTCCCTCACGAACCAGCGAATACAAGAGCGAGCCGCAGTGGGCACAATGGGCATCGTGGGGGCCATCGCCAAAGCGCATGACGTCGTCCTGGCCCCGCACGACGGCCAACTGGTTTGTGCGAATGCCCGCAAAGGGCTTGAAGGCGGATCCCGTTGCGCGGCGGCAATTCGAACAATGGCAGTTCAGCGCGTATTCGAAGGTATCGGCCACCTCATAACCCACCCGACGACAAAGGCATTCGCCGCGAAGGCGTTTCGTTCCTTGAGCCATTCGACCACACCCTTGTTCAAGAAGGTGATGGAGGACTAAGTCGTTCCCATGTAATAAAAGCAGGTTATGGCGCCTATCGCAACAATGGCAAGCACCACAGCCTTCTCCAGGCGTATCTGGAACGGATCGGTATGTCTGCGTTTCGAAAGGTGGCTCCCGGAAGCGTCTGTCCGATAGAAGGCCAGGAGTTGGCATGTCCCTGGAGTCAGAGAGCGGGGAATATGGACCTAAGGGTTGATTTTCGTGCCCGAAACCCTCAAATCCGGGGCACGTTCGGCGGCGGTGCCGCCTCTGAGATAGCATGAGGATGAGATGGCAGACGAAACAGCACAGACTCCCGAACCGACCGTGCCCGAGCTGGACCCGGTGGTTGATCAGGGGCTCCAGCGTATCGCCGCCCTTGAGAAGGAGGCGGCTGATCTTAAAGACCAGCTGCTTCGCACCCTTGCCGAGATGGAAAACCTTCGCCGCCGTACCGAGCGCGAGATTGCCGACGCCCGGACCTACGCGGTGACCAATTTCGCACGCGACATTGTCGGCGCCGCCGACAACCTGACCCGGGCCGTCGCCGCTGTCGACGCCGAGGCGCGCGCCACCGGCGGTGAAGCGCTGATCTCGCTGGTCGAGGGTGTCGAGCTGACCGAGCGCGAGTTGATGAAGGCGCTTGAGAAACATGGTGTCAGCCGTGTCGATCCGGCCGGCGAGAAGTTCGACCCCAACTTCCATCAGGCAATGTTCGAGGTGCCCGACCCGAGCGTGCCGAGCGGCACGGTGGTGCAGGTGATGCAGGTCGGCTTCAAGATTGGCGAGCGCGTACTGCGGCCGGCCCTTGTCGGCGTCGGTCGTGGCGGTCCGAAAGTGGCGCCGACCGAAGAGGCCGCCCAGCCGGAAACGCCGCCGGAGAGTGGCCACCGGGTCGATAAAACTGTGTGAGCCGAGCGGCAAGATCGCCAAAAAAGAAAGGGCGTCCTGAGCGGGGCGCCCTTTTCCATGTCTTAAGACTGTTTCAGCCAACAACGTGCCCCTACGCGAATTCACGTAAAGGAGGCTGGAATTCGCTCGCATTCGCGTTTAGCGTCAAAAGTGGCCCCAGGAGGGGATCGTCGCCCTCGGGCGGCAATGTCGGAACGGCCCCGTTTGAGGCGGGGGACATTGCCGGCCCGGCGGTAGACGCATCAGCTGCGGCTCTCGGTCTTGCCCGGAAGCCCCTCGCTCAATCGTCCATCTTCAGCGCTGCGATGAAGGCTTCCTGCGGAATCTCCACTTTGCCGAATTGGCGGAGGCGCTTCTTGCCTTCCTTCTGCTTGTCCCGTCACGTCGCCGCCGTAGCACTTGGCAAGCACGTCCTTGCGGAGGGCGCGAATGGTCTCGCGGGCAATGATCTTGCCGCCGATCGCCGCCTGGATGGGAATTTGGAACATGTGCTGAGGGATGAGATCCTTCAGCTTCTCACACATCGCCCGGCCCCGACGCTCGGCCTGGCTGCGGTGGACGAGCACCGACAGCGCGTCGACCGGCTCGGCGTTGACGAGGATCTGCATCTTGACGAGATCGCCCTCGCGGTAATCGCTGAGGTGATAGTCGAAGGACGCGTAGCCCTTGGAGATCGACTTCAGCCGATCGTAGAAATCGAACACCACCTCATTGAGCGGCAGATCGTATTGCACGATGGCCCGGCTGCCGACATAGGAAAGGTCGACTTGGAGGCCACGTCGGTCCTGGCAGAGCTTGAGGATGGCACCGAGATAGTCGTCCGGCGTCATGATCGAGGCACGGATCCATGGCTCGGCGATCTCGACGATACGTGTCACCTCCGGCATGTCGGCAGGATTGTGCAGCTCGATTTCCGTGCCATCGGTCAGCTTCATCTTGTAGATGACCGATGGTGCCGTGGCGATCAGGTCGAGGTTGAACTCGCGTTCGAGCCGCTCCTGAATGATTTCGAGGTGCAAGAGGCCCAGGAAGCCGCAGCGGAAGCCGAAGCCGAGGGCCGCCGAGGTTTCCATTTCGAAGGAGAAGCTGGCGTCGTTGAGGCGCAGCTTGCCGACGGCGGCGCGCAAGTCCTCGAAATCGGCGGCGTCGACCGGGAATAGGCCGCAGAACACCACCGGCTGCGCCGGACGGAAACCGGGCAGCGGCTCGGCAGTCTGCCGGCGCTCTTCGGTGATGGTGTCGCCGACCGCGGTATCGGCCACTTCCTTGATCGAAGCGGTGATGACGCCCACTTCGCCGGCCTCAAGTCTGTCGCAGAGCTCGAGCTTCGGCGTCATATAGCCGACGCGCTCCACCTCGTAGACGGCACCGGCGCGCATCATCCGAACTTTCATGCCCTTTTGGAGCACGCCGTCGACGATGCGAACGAGCACGATGACGCCGAGGTAGGCGTCGTACCAGCTGTCGACCAACAGGGCTTTCAGCGGCGCATCCGGATCGCCTTTGGGCGGCGGCAGACGCGTGACGATCGCCTCCAGAACGCCTTCGATATTGAGGCCGGTCTTGGCCGAGATCTCCACGGCATTGGAAGCGTCGAGGCCGATCACATCCTCGATCTGGCTCTTGACGCGCTCGGGCTCGGCGGCCGGCAGATCGACCTTGTTGAGGATCGGCACGATCTCATGATTGTTGTCGATCGCCTGATAGACGTTGGCGAGCGTCTGGGCCTCGACGCCCTGGCTGGCGTCCACCACCAGCAGCGATCCTTCGCAGGCGGCAAGCGACCGGCTGACTTCATAGGCGAAGTCGACGTGGCCTGGCGTGTCCATCAAATTGAGCGTGTAGGTCTCGCCGTCCTTCGCCTTGTAGGACAGGCGAACGGTCTGCGCCTTGATGGTGATGCCGCGCTCGCGCTCGATATCCATCGAATCGAGGATCTGTTCCTTCATGTCGCGCTGGGCGACGGCGCCCGTCGTCTGAATCAGGCGGTCGGCGAGCGTCGACTTGCCATGATCGATGTGGGCGATGATGGCGAAGTTGCGGATATGGGAGAGCGGCTGTGTCGTCATGGGCGGCTAATACCATTCCCCCGTGTCACCGCCAAGCACCCGTTCCCTCACAACAGCAAGGTTTTCCGGCCACGGGTGATCCGCTTGGTTGTCGCTAGCGTATGTCATGAACGCGATAAGTGTTTTTAGGAGCAGTGCACGCTTACGCGTTCGTTTATCAATGAGAAGCGGATCGTGTTTCGATCGCAAAAGGAGACGTCGCTCGGCATCGGGGGCGGTGAAAGGAAAGGCGGTAAAACGTGGACATGCATTTGCCAAACAAGTTCGCCGCCCTGTCATTGGCCGTTACCGACGCTACGCTTTCCGGAGATGATGATCTCGCCCCAACGGCCGTCGCCGCTCTGATCAACGCGGCGAACAACCCTCCTGCGAGCATAGGTGAGATCGCCGCGGTCGTCGGCCTTACGCATTCGGCAACTGTGCGTCTCATTGATCGGCTGGAAACCGATGGTCTGCTGCATCGCCGCCGCCGGGTCGGGCGCGAGGTGTTGGTGGAGATTACACCCGCCGGCCGCCGCCGGGCGGATGGACTGCAGGACCGTCGCCTCGCAGTGAGCCGCGATTTTCTTGCCGGTCTCTCGGCCGAGGAGCAGGATTTTCTCGGCCGGCTTGTTGATCGGATGCTGCGCGGCCACGTGGCACGTGGGTCTGACCGTCGCCGTCTCTGCCGGATGTGTTCCCGAGCTTACTGCAACTGCTGCTTTGAAACAGACCTTGCAGCGGCTGAAACCACGTCAACCGACGAGTCGGTCACGGGCGAAGAGGCCTGATTCGCCGCCTCAAGCCTTGCGATAGATCCAGACACGCGGCACCAGCGCATAGGAAAACTGAATGAACGGCCGCCCGGGCTCCAGCACGTCCATGGCCTGTTCGAGGAGATGGCGGCGGCGGGCTGGAGGCTGGGTGAACAGCGGCAATGACGACACGACGGCGGCCACCTTGGTGACGCCGGCATATCTCAGCGTGTCGGCAAATTCATAAGCGTCGCCAACCGTGACCCGGAGTCCCGGGAAGCGAACGCGGATGTGATCGGCGAAGTCGGGATTGTATTCGACGGCAGCGATCCGCTCGGGTACCACGCCGTGCTCCAGCAGCGCTGCGGTGACTGCGCCGGTGCCTGGTCCCAGCTCGACCACCGTTCCGTCCCAAGCGACATCCACGGCCGCTGCCATGGCGCGAGCGAGCCATCGTCCCGATGGGCTGACGGCACCGGTGGTGAGCGGCTTTGTCGCCCAGGTCTTCAAGAATTTCAGATCTTCCGAACACTGGCCGCGCACACGACGCGCCTCAGCGATCGCCTCATCCCGCAATCGGTGCACGAACATCGCCATCTCCCGTTCGACAAACAACACCGTCTGGCCGCGACCTATTTCCGGTCAGGTCGGAATTTGGACAAAGGCAGCTCAACTGCCGAGATTATCGAAGAAATCACGAACGCGCGCGAAGAAACCAGCTGACTCCGGATTATTCTCGCCCGACGACTCGCGCTCGAACTCCTCGAGCAGCTCGCGCTGCCGCCGCGTCAGGCGCTGTGGCGTCTCCACCATAACGTTGATGTACATGTCGCCGATGTCGCGGGACCGCAAAACGGGCATTCCCTTCGACTTCAAGCGGAATTGCTTGCCGGTTTGTGTGCCCTCTGGCACGCGCACCTTGGTCTTGCCGCCGTCGATGGTCGGTACTTCGAATTCGCCGCCGAGAGCCGCCGTCGTCATGGAAATCGGCACGCGGCAATGCAGGTCGGCGCCATCGCGCTGGAAGAAGGCGTGTGGCCTGAGCGAGATGAAAATGTAAAGATCGCCGGCCGGCCCCCCCCGGAGGCCAGCCTCGCCCTCGCCGGAAAGACGGATGCGCGTACCGTCCTCGATGCCCGAGGGAACGTTGACCGACAGCGTCCGCTCCTGCGTGGTGCGCCCGGTACCCGAGCAGGCTTCACAGGGGCTGGCAATGGTCTCGCCGCGCCCCTGGCAGGTGGGGCAGGTCCGCTCGATGGTGAAGAAGCCCTGGCTCGCCCTGACCTTGCCGGCGCCGCCGCAGGTACGACAGGTCTGTGGGCTGGTGCCCGGCTTGGCACCGGTGCCCGAACATTTGACGCAGGTGATCGATGTGGGAACGTGAATCTCGACGGTCTTGCCGGCAAAGGCTTCTTCCAGCGTGACGTCGAGATTGTAGCGCAGGTCGGCGCCGCGTTCGCGGCCGTTCGGTCGGGTGCGTCGGCCGCCACCCATGAACTCGCCGAAAATGTCGTCGAAAATGTCGGCCATCGAGGCGCCGAAGCCGGCATCCGCGCCGCGCCCGCCCATGCCGTTTTCGAAGGCGGCATGACCGAAGCGATCGTAGGCGGCCTTCTTCTGCGGATCCTTCAGGACCTCATAGGCCTCGTTGGCTTCCTTGAAGCGGGTTTCGGCGGTGGCGTCCCCCGGGTTTTTGTCCGGGTGCAGCTGCATGGCGAGCTTACGGAAGGCGCTCTTCAGCGTCTTTTCGTCGGCGTCGCGGGGAACGCCCAGCACGTCGTAATAGTCGCGTTTGGCCATCGTTGGTCCCGAGGTGCAAGGAAACGGACGGCGCCTTCCGCCCATTCTCAACAGGGAACGGCTCCCCGGTTATCTGGCCGGGGAGCCGGATGCGCAGGAAGCCCGGCTTCAGCCGTTCTTCTTGTCGTCCTTGACTTCCTCGAAGTCGGCGTCGAGCACGTCATCGCCCTCGGTCCCCGGCTTCTCCTCGGTGCTACCCGGCTGCTGGGCGGCATACATCGCCTCGCCGAGCTTCATGGCAGCCTGGGCGAGGGCGTTGGTCTTGGCCTTGATATCCTCGGCGTCGTCCGAGTCGACCACCGCCTTGAGGTCGGCGACCGCGTTTTCGATGATCGACTTGTCCGACGAGGAGACCTTGTCGCCATAATCGGCCAGGGACTTCTCGGTCGAATGGATCAGCGCCTCGGCGTGGTTCCTCGCCTCAACGGCCTCGCGGCGCGCCTTGTCGGCCGCCGCATTGGCCTCGGCGTCCTTCACCATCTTGTCGATGTCGGCGTCTGTAAGGCCGCCCGACGCCTGGATGCGGATCTGCTGCTCCTTGCCGGTGCCCTTGTCCTTGGCCGACACCTGGACGATGCCGTTGGCGTCAATGTCGAAGGTCACCTCGATCTGCGGCACGCCGCGCGGCGCCGGCGGCAGGCCGACGAGGTCGAACTGGCCGAGGATCTTGTTGTCGGCCGCCATCTCGCGCTCGCCCTGGAAGACGCGGATGGTCACCGCGCTCTGGCTGTCCTCGGCCGTCGAGAAGACCTGGCTCTTCTTGGTGGGGATGGTGGTATTGCGGTCGATGAGGCGCGTGAACACGCCGCCCAGCGTCTCGATGCCGAGCGACAGCGGCGTCACGTCGAGCAGCAGCACGTCCTTGAC
>JAGSYV010000033.1 GCA_018262505.1 Pseudomonadota bacterium | reverse complement strand
GCGGTGCCGCTCGCCAACCCGTCCTTCGTGGTCGATATCGGGTGCGGGCCGGGCAATTCCACCGAGCTTCTGGTGGAGTGCTTCCCGGCGGCGCGGCATCTTGGCTTCGATACCTCGCCGGCCATGCTGGACAAGGCGCGGGCACGGTTGCCGGACGTCGAGTTCCGCTTGGCCGACGCCGCCGGCTTCCGGCCGGATACGCCGCCCGACCTGATGTTTGCCAACGCCGTGTTCCAGTGGCTGCCCGATCATCTCCAGCTGCTCGTCAAGTTGGTGAGTGAACTCAAGCCCGGTGGCGTGCTCGCCGTGCAGATGCCGGACAATCTCGAGGAACCGACGCACGCGTTGATGGTCGAGGTGGCCATGAGCGGACCCTGGGCGGACAAGCTCATGAAAGCCGCTCGGGCGCCGCTGCCGCCGGTCAGAACTTATTACGAGGCGCTGAAGCCGCACTGTCGCCGGCTCGACATCTGGCACACCATCTACAACCACCCGCTCGCCGATGCGGCGGCGGTGGTGGAATGGGTGCGCTCCACTGGCCTCAAACCCTTCCTCGATCCGCTCGACGAGGGGGAACGCGCCGACTTCCTCGCCGCCTATACGGAGAGGATCGCGGTCGCCTATCCGCCGCTCGCCGGCGGCGGCGTGCTTCTGAGGTTTCCCAGACTGTTCATCGTGGCGACGAGGTAAGACCATGGCCGAGACTGTTACCCTCACCATCAGCCGCGACGAGGCCATCGTGCTGCACGAGTGGCTGGCCCGCGTCGTCGACGACGAGAATGCCGAAGGCATCGAGGAAACGCTGGAGGACGACGCCGAGGTGTGGGCGCTCGACGCGGTGCTGATTCTCCTGGAGCAGGCGCTCGACGAGCCGCTCAGCGACAATTTCGGCAAGATCCTGAAGGGCGCCCGCAAGCGGCTCAGGGATGCCAATGGTCCCTGGCCGTGGGATGCCGGTGGCGAAGAGCCGGCGCCGTAAGGGCCTGCTTCGAAAGCCGGTGGGGCGGGGCTTCGCTTTCGACCTTTCTCAGGGCCAGGGATAGCCGGCGGTGGCAATCCCTTGCTTGGCGAGCGAAGCGGCGAGGTCCCGGCGCAGACCGACGATATCCTTGACCGGAACGGCACGCAGCTGATCGACTTCCCCCCTTTCGAAGGGGTGGTAGTCATCCGGCAGCGATGTGCCGCCGAATGTCTTCATCACGTAGTTCATGACGTCGGCGATTTCGGCGTTGGTGAGATTGGCATTCACCACGCCAGGCACGTGCATGACATAGGTTCGGCCGGCGTCATCGCGGCTGAAAGCTCCGACGTAATTGCGGAAATCCGGGATGCCACCCTTTTCGCTGCCCGCTCCGTCCATGCCGTGACAGCCGACACAGCGCAGGATGAAGTTGGTTCGCGGCGTGCGATGCGCCGTCTCGGCGATGGCGACGCTTGCCGCCGCTAGACCGGCGGCCAGCGCGACGCTACCCACAAGGATCGCGGCGGAGCGAGAGATCATGGGGTTCCTCCCTTGCGCATGGCGATCAGTGCCTTGTGGCCGAGCGGCGCGGCGCGCGCAGTGGCGATCAGTTCGGGCGTGACCGCGAGCTTCGAAGCGTTGAGGTCCTGGAGCACATGATTGGCGGCTGCCAGCAACTCCTCGTCGGAAAGATGCGCCTGGCTCGGCATGGCCAGACCGTAATAGCCCTGTCCACCCGCGGTGATGGTGCCGGTCAGGCCGCCGATCATGACGTTGGCAACGTAGTTCGGAGCCTTGTCCCCCAGCCGCTGCCAGAGCGCAGGATCGACCAGTGGGGGCGCGAGGCCCGGAGTTCCCGTTCCTCCAGACTGATGGCAGGCTGCGCATACGCTTTCGAACACTTCCGTTCCGTCGTCTGCCCATGCGGGAAAGGCCACCGCGACGAGCGCGGTGGCAACGAACATCTTCACGATCATTCGGCCAGCCCCACCAGCACGGCGACAGTGCAATGATAGCCAACCGACGCATTGGCCATGCACCAGTTGACGTCGTTGTGCAGGCCCATGCGATAGCCGGGGCGCTCGCCCTGGTTGGTGTTGCAGAAGGGTGCGTTGTCGCATTCGGTGCGGCCGCAGCAGTCGTTGTAGGAAACGAGGTAATCCTTGCCGTCGACCGGATTCTTGCAGGTGCCGACCCAGGAGACCTTGGAGGCCTCCGATCCGGGCGGACACTGCGTCAGTGTGCCGCCGCAGGAGTTGCAGAGGTTTCCGTCGAGGGCGCAATAGCGCCAATATTCGCAGGAGAATTCGTCCACTTCCGCTGCCTGGGCCGGCATGGCTCCGAAGGTGCGGTCGAAGGGAAGGACCGGCAGCAGGGCGCCTCCGACGATGACCGTGCCCGTCTTGGCCAGAAAGGAGCGGCGGCCGGTGCTGAGCGCCATGCGGCGGGCGCTGCCCTCGGCCATCTTGTCCATCCAGCCGGTAAGTTTGTCGATGAGGTTGAACACTTCAGGGCTCCTTTCGGTTCATCCGCGAGCGGCGGCGGGCTGGTCGAGGTAGGACTGGATCGACGAAACGCCGAGCTCATGGGCGTTGAACAGGCTTTCAAGCTGCTCGCGGCTGTTGATCAGGCCCTTGGAGCGGATCACCCCGTCCGGGCCGATCAGCACGGCAAACGGCAGGCGGGAAACGCGATAGGCGAGGCCGAGCTCGGTGGAGTTGACGAAGGCGAAGTCCTTGAGGTCGGCGCTGACGATGAAGCGGCGCAGCTTGGCTTCCTCGCTGTCGGAGGCCAGCACCACATCGATCGCCGTTTCCGACTGGCGCACCGACTTGAGCATCGGCAGCAGCTTCTTGCAGATCGGGCAGGTCGACGACAGGAAGAAGACCAGCGTGGCCTTGCCCTGGCGCGGGCCGATGGATACCGCGCCGCCGTTGAGGCTCGGCAGCTGGAACAGCGGCGAGGCCTGGCCGACCTGCGGGCCGGAGTCGTTGACGAGCGCGCCCATGGGGGCGATGCGTTCGAACAGAACGCCGACCTGACGGGCAAGGGCGAAGAGCGCGACGATCAGGGCGACGACGACCACCCAAAGAAGCGCGACGGCGAATATGAGAGCGTTCATGCGGGTTCGTGTCCTTAGTTCAGTGTCGGGGTTCAGTGTCGGATCTTGAGGTGGGAGGCGTTGGCGATCATCTGCTCGGCCAGGAGGAAGCTGATGAACAGCGTGGCGCCGCCGGCAATCGCCGTGAAGGCTTCCGCCGCGCCCAGTCCTTCGCCGGGACCGACGAGGCCGAGAAGCGCCATCAGCGCCAGAGCGCCGTTGCGCAGGAGGGTTGCCCCGTTGATGGGCTGAACCGGCCCGCCGCAGCCGCATTCCACGTAACTGCGACCGCGCTGGATGTTGATCGCCATGGCGCCGGCATAAAGCGCCAGCAGCGCGGCCCCGGAGAGAAGGCCCAGGGGGCGGGTGACCGGGGCGACGAGGGCGGCGGCAATGGCGGTTTCGCCAAGCGCCAGAGCCAGCGCAATCCCCTTCGACCAGGCGCGGGGCGCAAGCTGGTAGTCCTCGACGAAGCCGGAGAAAGCCGTGAGATCGAACAGCTTGTGCAAGCTGGCGCGGGCGTAGAGGATGGCCGTGAAGGCCGTGGCTACGCCGGCGACAAGGGAGGGCCAGGAGCTTTCCATCATTCCACCAGATCCAGCGTGCGGGGGAAGCCGGTGAGGGTGGCCTCGCCGGCCGGCTTCAGGGCGTAGCCCGCGGCGGGGTCGGTTTCGAAGCGAAAGAGCTTGCCCACTTCGGTCGAGCCGAAGACCACCGGCTTGTCGGATTTCGACACCACCAGGGAGGAGATGTCCGACACCTTGGAGCGGGACAGCACCTTCTTGGCCTTGAGGTCGTAGGCCCAGATTTCCTGTGCCGCGAGCTTGTGGCTGCCGTCCTTGGCGTCCGGATGCATCTGGATGAACAGCACGCCGATCTTGGGGTCGATGCTCATCAACTGGTAGCCGCCCGGCGCCCAGCCGCCCTCCACGCCGGTGGTCAGCTCGGCCGTATCGAGCTTGGCGACCGTCTTGCCGCTCATGTCGAGCTTGAGGAGCACGCCCTTGTAGGACACGAAATAGAGGGCGCCGTCATAGCTTTCGTCCTCGATGAAGATCGGGTCGGCGTCGGGATTGAAGATCGGCGCCGAGGCTTCCGCCGAGGCGGTCTTGCCATCGGCGGATACCGTCACGGTCGAGAAGGTGCCGTCACCGCAGATGGCGGCAAAGCCGCTCTTTCCCGGCAGCGGATAGATCCCCCAGCAACCGGGCGTCGGAATTTCCTGCAAGGTGGCGCCGGTGGCCGCGTCGGCGACCGTCACCGAAGCGGCCGGCGTCGCGTTCTGGACGAAGATCAGCTTGCCGTCGCTGGAAAGGCGCAGCAGGGCCGAGTAGCCGAGCGCCATGGCCGCCTTGGGCGGCAGGATGGCTTCCCCCTTCACGGTCAGCTTGTCGACGTCGAAGGTTTGCAGCACCTGCTCGTTCGGGCCGTAGACGATGCGCTTCAAATAGGACGACTGCGCCCAGGCCGTCTTGCCATCGGGGGCGATCAGCATCTGCCCCATGGACCCGGTTGGCAGCAGGCCCTTCAGCTTGAGGTTGTCCTGGGCGAAGATGGCGAGCGAGCCGGCGCCCCTCCATTCCTGCTGGTAGACAAAGACGTTGGGGCCGGGGTCGATCGTCTCCTTCACCGATACCTGTTCCGGCTTGAATGCGTCTTCCGCGAGGGCGGCCGGCGCGGCGGCGAGGAGTGCGCCAAAAGCGACATGCGTCAGTTTCAACACGGCAGGTCTCCATAGTGGGTTTACCTGACCGTAAAACTGACTATGCCGCGCAAGCTATCCAATTTCGAAACGTAAACTGCCTAGAAAATGGACATGCCTTATTGGCTCTCACATGGCAACTTGGTGGTGTCCTTTTGTCTGGGAGGCAACATGGCAGGCGGGCGCCACGACCTCATCCAGCGGCAGTTTTCGGATGGATACGAACAGGAAGGTGCGCTGGAAGGCTGGACGCAGCGCTATGCGCAGATGGGCCCCGGTCCCTATCATGGCGAGGTCCGCCGGCTGAGCCTTGGCGACGTCAAGGTGACGCGCGAAGCCATCAACGTGGCGGTGGAGCAGCGCACCTCGCCGCCGGCCGGGCGCTCGGTGTTCGTCCAGTCGCTGCGGCAGGCGGCCGCATGGCGGATGAACGCGGAGGCGATCACGCCGGAGAGTTCCTGCTTTATCGCCGGCGGCGAAGAGTTTCACGCGGCCATGCCGGCTGGCTGCGACATCATTTTCGTGGAATACGACGACCCGCACAAACAGATGGAAGGTCCAAGCGTCCGGCCCGTCAGCGCGGTCTCGGCGGGCCTGGAAACCTACGCCGTCGCCAACTGGCTGTTGTCGCTTCTGATGGCGTTTCCCGAGGCGGGCGCCGGCATGAACGAAATGGCATCCTTCCTGCCGGCGATGATCACCGATCGGCTGTCCTACCTCAGGAACCTCGGGCGCGGACCGCTGCAGACCTCTTCCCCCTCGCAGACCGACTGGGCGGTCTTTCGCCTGGTTCGGGATCATTTTGACGGCGCGGGGCCCGACCCGCTGTCCGTCGCCGACGTGTGCCGCCAGATCGACCTGCCCGAACAGGTGGTGCGCCAGGCCTTCATCAACGCCGTGGGACGAGGCCCCGGCAGCTGGATGCGCGATCAGCGCCTCAACGGCGCGCGGCGCGACCTGCTGGACCGCGACAACCGGGCCTCGGTTTCCGAAGTCGCCGTGCGCTGGGGCTTCTGGCACCTCGGACGCTTCTCGCGCTATTACTCCGACCTGTTCGGCGAACTGCCATCGCAAACCGGGATGCGCAGCGCACCCGCTCCCGAACGCGCCCGGCGAGCTGGCCTCGATATCTAGCCCCGCCTCGCAGGGGGGGGACGAGCCGACCGGCGGAGCGGTTCTGACCGAAGGGGACGGACGTCCGGGCTTGGAAAGGCGGCGGCTTTGTGCCTGGATGCGGTCGTTCAGGGCCTCCCTTGCTATTCCCGAAACCGGCCATTCTCGACGATACCTGCCGGCCTTGCATCTGCGTTAGTTCTTCGGACGAAGGGACGCTCGACGTTCGTGAGAGAATTGACGAGAGGTCGAAGTCGACGTGGTCTCTCTGCTGCACAGCACCATTTACACAACTTATCGTCTATGCCGTCTGAACCAAGGCTTGTCCAACCGCTATGCTTTGGCGCTAAGCTGGCGCAGTGGGGGTACATCGGGGGGGGAAATCGTGACTCAAATAAGGGGGGATCGTGCGCTCGCGGGCGATGGCGAGGACAAGCTCGGCTTCAAGCCCACGGCGGAGAGATTGGCTGAAGCGCTGGCTGCTGGAGTGGCCTCCGACGGATTGGTGATCGGGGTCACCGGACGCTGGGGCTCGGGCAAGTCAAGCCTGATAAACCTAACACAGGCCACCCTTCGGAGCCGCCCATGGACCGAAAGCCCCCATGTCGTTGAATTCAAACCATGGCTCGTTGGTGACAGAGACGCCTTACTTCAAGCCTTTTTCGCGGAACTCGTAGCCGGCATTGACCAGATCGAGCTTGAGTCGGACGATAGGACTGGTGTTAGGCTTCGGAAGGCCGAACGGGCTGGGACGGCAATTCGGGAGTTCGCGGGTATGCTCGCCGATGCGAGCAGGATCGCCAAAGCATGGGGCGAAGGGATTCCGTACGTAGGCTGGATCGCAGGGGGGCTAGCGGCTGCTTTTGATTTGTTCGCCAAGCGAAGGCCCAAGTCGCTCGCGGAGTCGAAGAAGAAGGTCTGTGATCGTCTCGCCAAGCTTACGCGTGCCCTGGTCGTGGTGATCGACGACGTCGATAGGCTAGATCCGACGGAGATCGTTGAGGTACTGCGTCTGGTACGCTCCGTCGCTGACTTCCCAAATATCACATACGTCCTGTTGTACGATCCAGATATAGTATCTCACGCCGTGTGCGCTGTGGCGCGGGTAAAGGACGGCCACGCCTACACTGAGAAGATCGTCCAGATCACCTTGCCTGTCCCCCTGCCAGAGGCTTTCGACCTGAGGCGATGGTTCGAGCGGGAGCTATGGGCCATGAAGCTACCGGTCGCGGATGAGATCGAGCGGCGTATCGCGGAGATCATCGATCACGAAGGCGGCCGATATCTCGTTACTCCCCGCTCGGTGGTGCGAACGCTCGACTCCATCCGCCTCTATTGGGCCGCCCTGAAGGGGACGGTCGACCTCAGCGATTTCGTCTGGCTGCAGCTTGTCAAAGTTGGTAACCCAGCGCTCTACAAATGGATCGAGGTTTACCTCACCGAGATGTCCGCGCTTGCCTCAGGTCGGACGAGCATTCAGGACAAACAGAAAGCAAAAGAGCGCGCCGAACTCGACGTTGTGCTCGAACTCGAGAAAGCGACCTTCGCTGACCTGCACGATCGCCTCGCCGATCGTTTGCCAGGAATCGCAGGGTTTTTAGATCAATCGGAACACGGCATCTACCGGGACGTGCATCAATCCGACGTGGACCGAGCGATAGCAGCGCGTCGACTTGCCAGCCCAGACCACTATCGCCTCTATTTTGCCTTCGCTGAACCGGCCAATGCTCCGAGAGCGACCGACTTCACCGATCTATCTGCTGCGATTAGCCAGTCCGCAGAGCAGGCGCAGGACCTATTGAGACAATGGCAGGGAGAGCATTTGACTAGCGGCGTGACCCGGGCAGAGGTCATGCTGGACAGGCTGTCCACTAAAGGGCTGACTTCGCCGACTAGGAACGAGGCGGAGCACCTTCTTATCGCTTATGCGAACGTGATGGACGAACTCGGTGAGCGGAGTATCAACGATTTCGGCGGTCCTGATGTATGGCGCCGGGCCATGCGCTCATTGCCGGTGCTATTCGAAGCGTTGGGTGAAGAGCGGCAGGCGGTGGTACGACGCATGTTCTCCGAAGGGAGGGCTTTGTCGTGGCTGACTTCGATCTTCAGAAATGAAACCTTCGCGCATGGCCGCTGTGGTGATCGGCCTGATTCCGATAGGCTGCTAACCTCAGACGAACTGGATGTCGTCACTGAGATAATGCTGGCACGCTACAGGAACATGTCATTCGAAGACTTCGCCGCCCAGAGTCAGCCGTTGAGTATGTTGTTCGCTTGGCAGCAAGGGGGAGACGAAAGGGGGCCGCGCGATCTGTTGACACGGGAGATGGAGACCGACGAGGGGCTGGTCTTCGCTCTTGAGCACCTGTGCGGAAGGGTTCGTACCGCCACGCCGACATCGGAGCGAGAGATTGTCACCTTGAGCAGGGCGAACATATCGCCACTTGTCGACTACGAACAGGTGCGAGCACGCATCACCGACTTAGCGGACACTGCTGCCGACGAAACTCTAAGGGCGAAGGCCAAAAGCCTGCTCCAGAGTTTCCAGGACGGTGATCGGTTCTAGCGCTCGAGGTGTCGGCCTCGGCATCGCTGGTTCGGCGAAATCGGCTATGGTTTCGACACTCTCAACTCATCTGGCCTCGCACGGTGCGAAAGTCGGGCGAACGTGCACCTCCCTCTGTTTGTGCCCGCCCCAGTATCGAACAGGACAGATGGCGCAGCACCAGACTGAGACTGCGATCTTTGGGATGGTCCATAAACTCAGCATGCTACGATTCTGACGTCGGCTTTTCGCTGTAGCTATCCCGCAAAGCCGACCGTCCCCCTCCCGGCCGACTTCGCCCCTCCAGACGCCGTAGACCAATGTCCCCATCTGGCGCGAACCGGTCGCGCCCAGGGCCCAGCTATCCAGCCGAGGAGGTTTGAGCTCACCGGTGCCAGACTTGAGCAGTCAGGATGGCTGTCGGCGGGGCCTGTCAAAGCCTCTGTGCAGAGGGACGTTACGACCGAGCCCTGGGGTACGGTCACAACGTCTGGGTTCAGCCCCCTCAGCTTCGCTCCGCGTCGGTTCTCGAATCCATCGCCATCGGCCTCACTCCAGCGCGTTTCGGTGCCGGTGCTGAAACCTCAGGTAGTTATCGACCGTTGCGCGGAATCCTCAGCCTCCGTTTCTTCCACTATCGTAATGTTCCGATAAGTCTTTCCACGCATGCGCGGGCGGTGGCAGCCCGCCATGATGCCGGTGGCCTGTTTCGTATGGCCGGGGGCCAAAACAGGCAATCGCCCCGTCGGGCTGTCTGCCGTGGATGTTTCATGCCGCGCGAGCGGATGGAACATGTGCCTGTTGGCTTGGTTTGCTGAGTGGAGGAAGCATGACACCGACGGTCCTGATTACGGGGGCGAGCCGAGGCGTCGGCCTGGAGCTTGTTCGCCAATATCTCGCCCGTGGGGCGCGTGTGCTGGCCATCCATCGGCCGGGGCCGACGGCGCCGGAAGCGCTGGTTCCATTGTTGTTGGCCCATCCTGATCGCATGCGGCTGATCGCCCTCGACGTGCGCACCGCCAGCGCCGTCGTCAACCTGGCGGCGCGGTTGTCCGAGCGGATCGACATCCTCATCAACAACACCGGCATGCTGATGGGAACCGGCTATGCGCCGTCGGGAAACCTGGTCGGCGGCGCTATTCGCACCACGTTGCAGGTCAACGCCACCGGGCCACTGTTCGTGGCGCAGGCGGCGTTGTCCAACATGACGCGCGGCGGCAAGATCGCCACCATCCTGCCGATCGGCGACGTGCGCAGCCTCGACCTGCTCGATCCCGATGCTCGTCATGCGGCCAAGGCGGCGGTGGTCCGGGTGATGCAGTCGCTCGCCTCCGACCTGAAGCCGGCCGGAGTCGCGGTGGCGCTGATCCATCCCGGGGCGGTTGGCCCAACACCTGATGGCGGCGAGGCCGTGCTCAGTCTTGCCGACAGCGCTCGCGGCATCATCAAGGTGATCGACGATTTGACGCTGGAAACATCCGGCCGCTTCTTCGGCTTCGACGGGGCTTCGGCCGAGGGGTAATCGCCGGCCGCGGACAGATCGGCATTTCCTTAAAATGCGAACGAATTCATGAAACCGATATCCATTTGTCAGGGTTAGGTTGGTCCCTACGCTTTCTGTGGGTGGTGCCGGAATGCTCGAAACGAACCTGGTCGATTTCAAGAGCCTCGCGCTCGATCCGTCGCCGGATCGCAAAAATGAACTGCTGAAGGGGGTCTCTTCGCTGTTCGCCTTCACGTCCGAGCGTTGCACGCTCGAACAGATCGAGATTTACGACGACGTCATCACCCGCCTGTCGGAGATGGTCGAGACCGAGGCGCGCATCTTTGCCGCCGAGAAGATCGCTCCGCTGCGCCGTGCGCCGGAACGGGCCGTTCGCAAGTTCGCTCGGGACGACGAGGCGGCCGTCGCGTCGCCGGTGCTCAAGCAGTCGCCGGTGCTCAACGATCATGATCTCGTCGCCATCGCCGAGGAGAAAGGCCCCGACCATCTCAAGGCGATCGCCCAGCGCTCGGTGTTGAGCGAACGGGTGGCCGACATCGTCGTCAGCCGCGGCGATGTCGAAGTTCGCCGCCTCGTTGCCGGCAACTACGGCGCCCGGCTCAGCGAGATCGCGCTCGCCTGCATCGTGCAGCAAGCGCTTTCCGACTCCCGCACCGCCGAAATTCTCGGCCGTCGGCCCGATACGCCGGATGCCATCATTTCGCAGGTGATCGGCAAGGCCGTCGATCAGGTGCGCAGCTCGGTGATGGGCACGGCGGACGACGATCTCGAAGCCAATCTCGTCGAGGCGGCGCGCCTTGCCGAGGCGCGGCTTTCAAATTCCTACTGGCTCGGCCTTTACGACTTCGAATCGGCCTGGGAACGCATCTGCCAGCAAGGCGGCCGGCGCATCGTCTCCGAGGAGCTGCTCTGCCAATATGCCGTCGAGGACCGCTTCGCCGACGTGGTGGCGACCTTCTCGCTGCTCACCGATCTCGACATCGAGGAGGCCAAGCACTGGCTGGTGCGGGTCGACACCGAACCCTTCGTGGTGATGGCCCGGGCGCTCGGCTTGAGGTTTGCCACCGTGCAGGAAATGCTGAAGTGCGGCCCCTGGAAGCACCGGCTCGACAACTGGCAGCGCAACGACGCGCTGGCCCAGTTCCAGCAGATCGATCCGCGCGTCGCCCGCGCCCGCGTCACCGCCTCGCGCGGCCTGCGCAGCATCGGTTAAGCGTCAGACCATCCCCACCGATCAAGCATGGCGGCCCATCCGGATGTCCGGTTGGGCCGTCAATCTTTTTGGGGCGTTTTTCCCGCGAGGCGGACTGGTCGATTTCGCCGGCCATCGCCGGTGAATCGGCTGTTGGGCATTCCAACAAGAAGGCGGAGGGCGCCAACGACATCACCTCCGAGGCGGTGTCGACGATCGCCGGCATATCCGCCACCATCACCCGCATCAACGGTGTTTCGTCGTCGATCGCCAGCGCGGTCGAGGAGCAGGCGGCCATGACGCAGGACATGTCGGGCAACATGCAGACGGCAGCCCACGGCGTCGAGAGCATCGCCACTTCCTTGGGCGAGATCAGCCGCTCGGTGCGGTCGATCCACACGGCCACGGAAAACCTGCAGCACGCAGCGGCGGCCATCGCCTGAGCGGCAGGCGATAACAAGAACAGGGGGCGGGTCCCCCTGTCCGATGCCGTATGGCGACATGCGTCACAGCGCGAAGCCGCCGTCAGGGCACAGATCCTCCCGAGGCGACGACATTACCGCGACGTTCCGCACGAACCAAATCGACACCAGAGTGGCGCGACGCTCACAGGTCATCGATATCACACAGGGTAACTTGCAGCCCGGCGGCGCGGTAGGCGGCAATCTCCGCCGGATCGGCATCGGAGTCGGTGACCAGGCGTTGCACGCTGGTGATCGGCAGGCTCGAGAACTGGGCTGTCAGTCCGATCTTGGACGCGTCGGCCACGACCACGACGCGGTTTTCGCACTGCTTGGCCATCAGTCGGTTGACGATGGCGGCGGCATAGATCGTCGAGGTGACACCCGCCTTCTGGCTCATCGCATTGGTGCCGAGGAAGCAGATGGTGCCATTGATCTCGTTGAGCGTCAGGTTGGTCAGGTCGCCGTTGAGGGCGCGCGTCTGGCGATTGTATTCCCCGCCGAGAACGAACAGCTCCGCGCGCATGTCGTCGCTTATTTCGCCGACGATCTTCGCGTTGTTGGTGACGATGCGCACGTCCATCGAGGCGATCTCGCGAAAGACGGCGAGCGTGGTCGTCCCCCCGCTGAGCATCACCGTGTCACCGGGGCGGACGAAAGTCGCGGCCTGCACCGCGATGCGCTTCTTCCTGCCATCCATGCCGTCGCGAAGCTTTGATGGCGCGGCCTGCTCCGTTCGGGTCAGAAGTCGGGCGCCGCCATGAAAGCGCTCCACGACGCCCTGCGCCGCCAGATCGTCGAGATCGCGCCGAACCGTGACCTCCGCGACGTCGAGCGCGCTGGCGAGGTCCGGCACGCGCACGAGGTCGGCCTTTTGCAGTGCGTCGAGCACCCGCGCCCGCCTTGCCATGGTTGTTCGACCAAATCCCGACATTGCTCGCTTCTCTTGCCCTACTGGTCTGCCTCACTGGTGAAGCCGCGCTCCGTTCACCGCAAGCCACAAGACCATTTTCACGGAACGGCGGCAATAGAGTCTACCGCAGGGCTCCAGCAATCACACAAAATATGATTGTTTCGTGCGCATTTCCATGAGGGGCGGAAATCGCGCAAGCGGAATCGGTCGAGACGGCCGGCTCATCCCCGGCTTGATGCCCGTTGCCTGGACGAATGCCAAACCAATCGCCGTTCTGAAGATGGATTTTGCTCTGGAAACGTGCCGTAAAACCACGAATTCAATCTCATTTCGGTCGAGAATGCGCCAGATATGAGGTGTATTTTGTCGTTTTGTGTTTCTTTTTGTCCTATTTCAGCTTGATTTTGTGGCTCATGTGGATGATCATCGCGCATGTCTCGAGCGAAGAGGAAACTCGAGAGCGCTTATCGAACGAAATCAGGGAAAACGATCAGGACGAGTGCGTTCCCTCGGGTGCCGAGGGCTGGCGCTGTCGTTTGTGTGACCATTTTTGATCGGTTGTGGTTTCTGTTCCGTTCGAAAGGCTCGATGTCGTCAACTATCGGCATGGGAGGGGAAGTCGTGAGCATTCTTCCGTTTTTGGACGTGTGGCTCCAGCCCTGGGGGCAGGGCTCCCAGACCTCACGCGCCGGGTTGTGGCGAGTCCCTAACTCCGCGGTGGTTTGACGCCCTCGCGGTGTCGCGCCTGCCGGTCAAGACTGCCATTGCCGTCGGTTCGATCTCTCGCCGCGGGCAAGTCTCAAACGAAAATTGCAAACTTAACGGTCCGATCATGTCCGTCGCCGCCATCCATCTTGGTCTCTATGAGAAGGCATTGCCGCCCTCGCTGACTTGGCATGAGCGCCTCTCAGAGGTACGCGAGCTCGGCTACGACTTCATGGAAATGTCGATCGACGAAACGGATCAGCGGCTCGCCAGGCTCGACTGGACGCTGGACGAGCGGCGCGCGTTTCGTCGCCTCGTCGAAGACAGCGGCCTTGTCGTTCCTTCGATCTGCCTGTCCGCCCATCGCCGCTTCCCCTTCGGCAGCGCCGACCCGGCGCAGCGGGAGCGGGCGCGCGATATCATGCTCAAGGCCATCGATCTTGCGCAGGCACTCGGCGTGCGCACGCTGCAGCTGGCTGGCTACGACGTCTATTACGAGCCGTCGACGCCGGACTCGCTCACCCGCTTTCGCGAGGGGCTGGCCTGGGCCGCTGACGAGGCCAGCGCCGCGCAGGTGATGCTCGCCGTCGAGATCATGGATACGCCGCTGATGGGCTCGATCACCAAGTGGCTCGCCTGGAAGCGCGACATTCCGACGCCGTGGTTCCAGGTCTATCCCGATCTCGGCAACCTCTCGGCCTGGGGCGCGAACGTTCCCGACGAATTGGAGAGCGGCATCGAGCACATCGTGGCCGTGCACGTGAAGGATACGCGCCCGCCCGTCGGTTCCGATCCGGGGCAGTTCAAGTGCGTGCCGTTCGGCGATGGCTGCGTCGATTTCGTCAGTGCTTTCGCCACGCTCAAGCGGCTGGGCTATCGCGGCGACTTCCTGGTGGAAATGTGGGCGGAGGCCTCCGCCGATCCGCACGCCGCCGCCGCCGCCGCGCGCCGGTTCGTGCTCGGCAAATTGCAGGAGGCCGGCTGGTGAGTGACTTTATCGGTCTTCGGCTTAAGGATTTTGCGGCCGATCTCATGGTTTCGCGGCGTGGCCCGCTCGCGGTCGCTGCCTGTTTCAGTCAAGGAGGAAGACGCATGAACACTGCCCATCCGTCACCGCGCCGCCGCGCAAGCGAGGCCCGGTCATGACGCGGCCCCGGCTCCAGATCGCGCTCGACAAGACCGACCTGCCGGGCGCGCTCGCGCCGCTGCAGCGCGCCGCGTCCCAGATCGACATCATCGAATGCGGCACCGTCCTCGTTCTCGCCGAGGGGCTGCGCGCCGTGCGCGAAATCCGCGCCCTGTTTCCGGACAAGGAAGTTCTGGCCGACATCCGCATCGCCGAGGCCGGAAAACTGCTTTCGGAGATGGCTTTCGAGGCCGGGGCCTCGCTCGTTTCGGTGGTGGCCGGCGCCTCGATGACCACGGTGAAGCAGGTCTGCGCCGTGGCCGCCGCCCACCATGGCGAGGTCCAGGTCGAACTGTCCGACGAATGGTACGACACGGCAAAGGCCCGTCAGTGGCGGGAGGCGGGCGTGCAGCACGTCATCGTCAAGCGCTCGCGCGATCGCGAGGCGGCGGGCGACCTCTCGTGGGGGCCTGAGGACGTCGCCCGCGTCGACGAACTGGCCGGCATGGGGTTTACCGTCACCATCACCGGCGGCGTCACGCCGGCCGATCTCCAGACCTTTGCGAACCATCCGGTCGGCATCGTCATCGCCGGCCGCTCGATCGTCGCCGCCAAGGACCCGCTGGCAGCCGCCACCGAGCTGCAGCAGGCCATCGCTCGGGTGTGGCCGTAAAGGCCGCGCTCTGTCGAACTCGGCCGGGGACCCGGAGGAACTGGGGGCGCTTCGGCCATGGAAGGTAGTAGCCAATGACAACCTATGATCTGACGACCTTGGGAGAAGCGCAGATCCGGCTGACGGTGCCGAGAGGCGACCGTCTGGCCACCTGCCGGGAGTTGCGCCTGACGCCGGCCGGCTCGGAGGCCAACGTGGCGGGCCTGTTGGCCCAGCTGGGGCGGCGAACGACGTTTGCCTCGGTGATCCCGCACGGCGACCTGGCCCAGCGGTTCATCGACGAGTATCGCTCGGTCGGCGTCGATCTCTCGCACTGCATCCGCTGCGAGGGCCGGATGGCGCTCTATTTCATGGAGCCCGGCGATCCGCCGCTGCCGGCGAAGGTGGTCTACGACCGTCTCTACACCAAGTTTCGAGAGATCACCCCGGCGACGTTCGACTGGGACGCGCTGCTCGACACGCGGGTGCTGTTCGTGACCGGCATCACCGCCGCGCTCACCGACAACACGGGTGAGACCGTCACCTGGGCGGTGCGCGAAGCGGCCCGGCGAGGCGTCAAGGTGGCGCTCGACGTCAACTACCGGTCGCTGCTGTGGCCGGCGGAGAAGGCTCGCTCGGTCCTCGAGCCGCTGCTCGAGCACGTGTCCATCCTGTTCTGCTCGCGGCCCGACGGCATCAAGGTTTTCGGCATGGAGGGGGATGGCCCTGCCGTCAACGTGGCGCTGCGCAAGAGGTACGGCCTCGACCATGTGGTTTCGACCGATGCGACCCTTGGCTGCTACTACTGCGGCATCGAGGGCGAGAAGATCTACGGGATCGAGCCGGTTCGCGTCACGGACCGCCCCGGCGCAGGTGATGCGCTCGTCGGCGGCGCCCTGCACGGATACCTCAACGACAATGTCATGGAGGGCGTCAACTACGGTTTGCGCACCTCGAAGCTCGCTTTGACCCATTACGGCGACCTGACCCATCTCACGCCGAGCGAGCTCGAGATCCCGACCACCGCCGACATTCTTCGATAACCAGCTTGGGACCCTAGGGAGGAAACTTATGTCCACGGCATCCAGCATACCTGCCGGTATGACTGCCCTCGAGCAGATCGATTCCCGGCCACTCACCAAGAACCAGAAGAACCTGATCGCGCTCGTCGTCACGGGCAACATCTCGGAATTCTTCGACATGTTCCTGATCGGCTTCGCGGTCAGCAGCCTGCTCAAGGATCCGGCCTGGCATCTGCAAGGCTTCGAGGCCGGCTGGATTCTCGCCATGTCCGGGCTCGGCACGGTGATCGGCGCCATTCTCTGGGGGCGTCTTGCCGACCGCATCGGCCGCAAGGCGTCGTTTTCCTGGTGCGTTCTTCTGTTCACGCTGTTCACGCTCGCCTCGGTGTTCACGCCGACCGACGGGTGGATCATGCTGGCCATCCTGCGCGTCTTCGTGGGCATCGGCGTCGGCGGCCTGAACATCACCTCGATCCCCTATGTGCAGGAATTCGTGCCAGCCAAGCAGCGCGGCCTCCTGTCCGGCCTCGCCTCGGTGTTCATTCCCTTCGGCCTGTTTCTCGGGTCGATGGCACAGATGATCGTCGGCTCCAACTGGCGCCTGCTGATCGCGCTGGGCGTGATCCCGATCCTGCTGCTGATCTGGCTGCGCAAGGTGCCGGAATCGCCCCGCTTCCTGCAGTCGCGCGGTCGCACCGCCGAAGCCCGTCAGGCGCTGGCCTGGGCGCTGGAAGTGCCGGTCGACAAGATCGGTTCGTTGCCGGAGGTCCATTCGGTCCAGTCGGCGTCCTATTCGGTGATCTTCAGCAAGTATTTGAAGTCGCTGATCATCATCACCGTCGGTTCGTTCTGCTTCATCCTGGGCGCATCGGTCATCCAGAGCTGGGGGCAGTCGATTCTCGGGTCGGGTTACAAGTTCACCCCCGGCATGGTTGGCGCCCTGTTCATGATCGTGTCGCTGGGTGATTTGCTCGGCCGTCTCGCCTCGGCCTGGCTGGCCGACCGGATCGGCCGCCGCTGGACGATGTTCTCGTTCGGCCTCATCGGGGCTCTCGGCCTGGTGCTCGCCGCGGCGTCGGTGATGCTGGGGCAGGGCGTGGAAGGCGATGTCGGCAATGCCGGCTGGATCTTCTTTGTCGGCATCCTGATTGCCATGACCTTCGGTGACGGCGCCTTTGGCATTCTCAACGCCTTCGGGGCGGAGCAGTTCCCGAACGAAGCCCGGCCTACCGGTCTCGGTCTCGGCTACGGCCTCGGCGCCACCGCGAAGATCTTCGGACCGATGCTTCTTGGCTCGCTGTTCGGCAAGCAGGTGACGCTCGACTCCATCCCGCCGGCCTTCGGCTTGTTCGCCGTGCTGCTCATCCTTGGCGGCATCGTCTATCTGTTCGCCAAGGAAACCAAGGGCAAGTCGCTCGACTCCATCTAGCAATCCGGCTCCGGCCGTTGCGCAACACGCCGTGTCGGCGGGCGCAGCGGCCGGAGCCAAACTCCCATCAAGTATCAAAAGGACGGGTCTCAACATGAGCATGATCGACGACATCACCCGGGAGAAGTGGATTCTCGGCGCCTTCCCCGAATGGGGCACCTGGCTCAACGAGGAGATCGATGCGACGGTGGTTGCGCCCGGCACCTTCTCCATGTGGTGGATCGGCTGCACGGGGATCTGGCTGAAGACCGAGGGCGGCGCCAACATTGCCACCGACCTGTGGTTCGGCAACGGCAAGCGGAGCCAGAAGACCAAGGAAATGGCGCCCTTCCACCAGATGCGCAACATGACGGGCGGGCGGGCGACCCAGCCGAACCTGCGCGCCGCGCCGATCGTCTACGATCCCTTCGCGGTAACCCAGGTCGATGCCGTGCTGTCGACCCATATCCACCAGGACCATATCGATCCCTTCTTCGCGGCGGCGGTGCTGCAGAACTGCGCGGCGGACGTTCCCTTCATCGGCCCGCAGGGCTGCGCCGATCTCTGGAAGAAGTGGGGCGTTCCCGAGAGCCGGATCAAGGTCGTGCGCCCTGGCGACACGGTCACCATCAAGGATGTTGAAATCGTCGTGCTCGAGTCGTTCGACCGCACCATTCTGGTGACCTCGAACGAACAGCTGGCGGGCAAGGTGCCCACCATGGACGACAAGGCGGTGAACTACCTGTTCAAGACGCCCGGCGGCAATCTCTACCACAGCGGCGATTCCCACTACTCCATCCGCTTTGCCAAGCACGGCAAGGACCACAAGATCGATGTCGCCCTCGGCTCCTACGGCGAGAACCCGACCGGCAATCAAGACAAGATGACCTCCATCGACATCCTGCGCATGGCGGAAGCTCTCGGGACGAAGGTGGTCATTCCCTTCCATCACGACGTGTGGACCAACTTCAAGGCCGACCCGCTCGAGATCCTGATGCTGTGGAACTACAAGAAGAACGTGCTGCAGTATGGCTTCAAGCCGTTCATCTGGGATGTCGGAGGCAAGTTCACCTATCCGGACGATGCGGGCAAGCTCCAGTACCATTATCGGCGCGGCTTCGAGGACGCGTTTACGGACGAACAGAACGTGCCGTTCCCGTCCATCCTCTGAAGTCGTCGAATGCTCGCGGCAGAGGCCCTATGCGAAAGCGTAGGGCCTCTGCCATTTGGGCCTGTCGCTCATCACGCCTCTTGCAATGCCGGTTCGCTCGACATAAACATATCTTTATGTCTATCGCTCGTTTGACCGGAGTACCGGCGGCTTCCTTTGATGATGTGGTGTCGGTGCTGAGGAGCGCCGGCGAGCCGACGCGGCTGCGGCTGCTGGCGCTGCTGTCGCTTGGCGAGGCCACCGTCAAGGATCTTACCGAAGTGCTGGCGCAGAGCCAGCCGCGCGTGTCGCGCCATCTGAAGCTGCTCACCGAGGCCGGCCTCGTCGAGCGGCTGCCGGAGGGCGCCTGGGCTTATTATCGGCTGGTCGACGAGGGGCCGGCGGCGGCGCTGACGCGCACGCTGCTCGCCGCCATCGATCCGGCCGATCCGGCCGTGGAATCCGACCGACGCCGGCTCGACGCCATCAAGGCGGCGCATGCCGCCGAGGCCCAGCGCTATTTCGCCAAGAACGCCGCGAGCTGGGATCGCCTGCGCACGCTGCACGTCGCCGAGCACGACGTGGAGGCGGCGATCCGCGCCGCCGTCGGCGACCGGCCCATCTACAACATGCTGGACGTCGGCACCGGCACCGGCCGCATGCTGACGCTGCTCGCCGACCGCTATGGCCGCGCCATCGGCATCGACATGAGCCACGACATGCTCTCCGTCGCCCGCGCCAACCTCGCCGCCGCCGGCATCGACAACGCCCATGTCCGCCAGGGCGATGTAACGGCGCTGTCGGTCGGCGCCGGCTTCGATCTGGTGGTCATTCACCAGGTGCTGCATTATCTTGACGATCCGGCGCGGGCGTTGCGCGAGGCGGCGGCGGCGCTCGCCCCCGGCGGCCGGCTGCTGATCGTCGACTTTGCGCCGCACGACCACGAGTTCCTGCGCTCGGGCCACGCCCACCGCCGGCTCGGCTTCAGCCATGAGCAGATGCGCGGCTGGATCGAGGCGGCGGGCCTTGCCTTCGACACCGTGCGCGACCTGCCGCCGGACACGGCGGACGGCCTCACGGTTTCGCTGTTCCTCGCCGCCGACCGTCGGGTCGACATCGCCAACGAGATGCAGCGCATCGCCTGACACGACACGACTTTTCGGGATCATCATCATGCGGTTCAGTCACAATATCGGCGCCCTCGACCTCGGTGTTTCCTTCGAATTCTTCCCGCCCAAGACGGAGAAGATGGAAGAGGCGCTGTGGGCATCGATCACCCGTCTGGCGCCGCTCGGCCCGCGCTTCGTGTCGGTGACCTATGGGGCCGGCGGCTCGACGCGCGAGCGCACGCACGCCACCGTTGCCCGCATCGTTCGCGAGACCGAGCTGAAGCCAGCCGCCCATCTCACCTGCGTCGGCGCCAGCCGTGCCGAGATCGACGACGTGGTGCGCGGCTACTATGACGCCGGTGTCCGCCACATTGTGGCGCTACGTGGCGATCCGGCCGGCGGCCTCGGCACCCGCTACCAACCGCATCCGGAGGGCTACGCCTCGACCACCGACCTGATCGCTGGCATCAAGGCGATCGGCGACTTCGAGATCTCCGTATCGGCTTATCCGGAGAAGCATCCCGAAAGCCCCGACGTCGCCGCCGACATCGCCATTTTGAAGCGCAAGGTGGAGGCCGGGGCGACCCGCGCCATCAGCCAGTTCTTCTTCGACAACGACAAGTTCGAGCGCTACGTCGACCGGGTGCGCGCCGCCGGTGTCGACGTGCCGATCGTGCCGGGCATCGTGCCAGTGGTGAACTTCGAGCAGTCGGCCGCCTTTGCCAAGAAGGCCGGGGCGTCGGTGCCCGCCTGGCTCGCCCAGCGGTTCGACGGGCTGGAAAACGATCCGGCGACACGCCAACTGGTGGCGGCGGCTGTCTGCGCCGAGCAGGTGATGGACCTGATCGATCGCGGCTTCCGCAACTTCCACTTCTACACCATGAACCGAGCCGATCTGGTCTATGCCATCTGTCACATGATGGGTTTGAGGGCCAAGACCGAGCTGGCTGTCGCTGCCGTTTCTGCTTGATCACCGAGGAGAAAACTGATGACCGAGATCTCTCCGACCGAACGCCGCCTGCGCGAGTTGGCATCCAAGCGCATTCTGGTGATCGACGGCGCCATGGGCACGATGATCCAGCGCTGCAAGCTGACGGAAGCCGACTTCCGGGGCGAGCGCTTCAAGGATTGGCCGAAAGATCTCAAGGGCAACAACGACTTGCTGTCGATCACCCGGCCCGACGTGATCTTCGACATTCATAGCCAGTATCTCGAAGCCGGTGCCGACATCCTGGAGACCAACACCTTCTCCTCGACCTTCGTCGCCCAGGCCGATTACGGCATGGAAGCGCTGGCCTATGAGCTCAACCTTGAGTCCGCGAAGATCGCCCGCCGCGCCGCCGATGCCTATACCGCCAAGGATCCGTCCAAGCCGCGCTTCGTGGCCGGCGCTCTCGGGCCGACCAACCGCACGGCGTCGATCTCGCCCGACGTCAACAACCCCGGTTTCCGGGCCATCACCTTCGACGAACTGCGCCGCGCCTATGCCGAGGCGGTGCGCGGCCAGATCGACGGCGGCGCCGATATCATCATGATCGAGACGGTGTTCGACACGCTCAACGCCAAGGCGGCGCTGTTTGCCACCGAGGAAGTGTTCGAGGAAAAGGGCGTACGGCTGCCGATTTCGGTGTCGGGTACCATCACCGACCTTTCCGGACGCACGCTGTCCGGCCAGACGGCCGAGGCCTTCTGGTATTCGGTGCGCCACGCCGGGCTGCTCTCCATCGGCCTCAACTGTGCGCTGGGTGCCCGCGAGATGCGCGCCCATATCGCCGATCTCTCACGCGTCTCCGACACGCTGATCTGCGCCTATCCCAACGCCGGCCTGCCCAACGAGTTTGGCGAATATGACGAGAGCCCCGAGGCGATGGCCGAACTGGTCGGCGAGTTCGCCCGCTCCGGCCTCGTCAACATCGTCGGCGGCTGCTGCGGCACCACGCCGCCGCACATCAAGGCGATCGCCGAGGCGGTAAAGGGTCTGCCGCCGCGCGTGCCGCCGAAGATCGAACCGCGCCTCCGCCTCTCCGGCCTCGAGCCGACGGTGATCGGGGCCTAGTCGACGCCTGCCGAACCGCCTAAAGCTGATACGCAGCTCCGCTTTTCAAGGATAATCCTTGCCATGACCGACACTTCCGCCTCATCCGCCAGCTTCGTCATGGTCGGCGAACGGACCAACGTCACGGGGTCCGCGCGTTTCCGCAAGCTGATCCGCGAGGGCGACTACCCGGCGGCGCTGGCGGTGGCGCGCGACCAGGTGGAAGGCGGGGCGACCGTCATCGACGTCAACATGGACGAAGGCCTGCTCGACAGCGAAGCGGCCATGGTCAACTTCCTCAACCTGATGGCGGCCGAGCCGGATATCGCCCGCGTGCCGGTGATGGTCGATAGTTCCAAGTGGACGGTGATCGAGGCCGGCCTCAAGTGCCTGCAGGGCAAGGGCATCGTCAACTCGATCTCGCTCAAGGAAGGCGAGGAAGCCTTCATCCACCACGCCAAGCTGGTGCGCCGCTACGGCGCTGCCATGGTGGTGATGGCCTTCGACGAGACCGGGCAGGCCGACACCTACCAGCGCAAGACCGAGATCTGCGCCCGCTGCTACAAGATTCTGACCGAACAGGTGGGCGTGCCGCCCGAGGACATCATCTTCGATCCCAACATCTTCGCGGTGGCCACCGGCATCGAGGAGCACAACAACTACGGCGTCGACTTCAT
>JAGSYV010000032.1 GCA_018262505.1 Pseudomonadota bacterium | reverse complement strand
CATCAACATGGCAGCGGCACCGAGCGTTACTTTCGTCATCGTAGACATTGACTGTTCTCCTCTGATTTTCATTTTGTTGAGTTTTTTCAGTCATCAAAGAGTGCTCGCCGATGATCCTGCGGTTCGAGCTCTCTCACCCACACCCGGCTCCGCTGCGGCGCCGGCATCTCATTCGGACTTACACCCCGAACGGAATTCTCACGATTTCACGGCGCCGGCGGTGAGGCCCGCGACGAGGTATTTCTGCAAGAAAAAGAAGACGATCATCACCGGCGTGATGCCGACGATGCTGGCCGCCATCAGTTCATTCCAGGTAACCTCCTGGCGACCGAAGAAGGCGAACAGACCAACCGACAGCGGCATGTACTCCGACTTCGAATTGAACGTCAGGGCGTAGATGAACTGCTGCGCATAGACGGTCAGAAAGCAGTTGATGCCGGCGATCAAAATGCCTGGCATGGCCAACGGCAGAACCACGCGCCGGAATGTGTAGAAACGGCTGGCGCCATCGGCAAAGGCGGCTTCCTCAAGCTCCTTGGGGATACGAAGCATATACGCCCTGAGCAACCAGATGCCGGTGCCGAGGATGAAAGCCGTCCCCGGCACGATCATGGCGAAGTAGGTGTTGAGCAGCCCGGTGGCTCGCATAAGGCGATAAAGCGGAATGAGCAACACGGCGCCGGAGAACATGTTGATCATCAGAAAGACGCTTAGCATGGTGCCCCGCCCGCGGAACTCGATGCGGGCCAGCGCATAGGAGGCCGGGATGATCATGCAGAGGCCGAAAAAGGTGGCGACGGCGGCAATGAAGATGCCGTTCAGGATGTAGAGCCACAGGAACGGCACAGTCTGCCATATGCGGAAATAGGCGTCGAACGATCCGTCTTTCGGCCAGAAGCTGTAAGGAGACGAAAACAGCTGCTGCAATGGCTTCAGCGAAACGAGAAAGCCTTCCACGAAGGGCGATAGCACGAAGGCAAGAAAGACGAAAATGCCGAGATAGATGCCGATCTTCTCGTACCAAGTGTACTTGTCGATCATGGCTCAGCGCTCCTGCGTAGCCGACAGTTTGTTGACAATGCGGAAGTAGAAGAAGCAGAAGATCGACAGGCAGATTCCCACCAGCACAACTCGCGCAGACCCCTCGCCATATTTGTAGGACCCGAACGCGGTCTTGTAGGTATCGATGATCATGGTCGTCGTTTCACCCGACGGGCCGCCGCGTGTCAGGATCCAGATGATGTCGAACGAATTGAAGGTCGAAATCAGCGAGATCATCGAAATGGTGATCAGCGACGGGGAGATCAGCGGCAGGGTGATGCGACGCAGGCGATACAGGCGACTGGCACCATCGACCCAGGCGGCCTCGTAAAGGTCCTTGGGAATGGATTGGATGGCAGCCAGCATATAGAGGGTGACCAGCGGCACGCCGATCCACACGTCGGTGAAGATGGTAGCCCAGAAGGCGGTCGATCCGTAGGCGAGGAAGGCAACCGGCCCATCCACCAGTCCGAAGCGTTGCAGCAGGCCGGAAATCATGCCGAACTGACCATTGTACATCCAGCCCCACATGAAGATGCCGATGGCCATCGGTACAATCCAGGGGGGCATGGTCAGCACGCGGAAGAGCGCCCGTCCCGGCACTGCGGCATTCAACAGCGTCGCGCCAAGTACACCGATGATCATCTTGATCGAGACCGAGAAGAAGGTCCAGACCATGGTGCGGAGAATGATGATCTCAAAGCCGGATTTGAAGATCCGGATATAGTTATCCCAACCGACCCAGTTCACCGTCTTCTTGAGGGCCGCGTCGGTAAACGACAGAATGACGGCATCGACGAGAGGATAGGCAACGATGGCGATGACGTAGATCAGAGCCGGTGCCAGGAGCATCCAGGCAAAGATGGCGGCGCTTCGACTGACATTCATGTTGTCGCCCCCTCAGCCGTTCAGCGATCGCGTGGTACCGTTGAGGCAGGCGTCATAGGTCACCCAGACCGGCGCGAGGTCGACCACCTTGTGCGCTATGCGCGCCTCATCCATGGCGAGCGCCAATATGCCAGCCTCAATGGCATCGAGAGCCGACACCGGGAGAGGCGCCCCTTCGGTGACGTGGGCAATGACGTCGGCGGCCATTTGCTCGTCTGCCCCATAGTGTTGCGACTTGGCGGAGGGCGCCTCGTAGGAGTTGGCGATGAGCTTCTCGCTGTCTATGGCGCGATGAACCTTGAGAAAGCCCCGCACGAAGTCGCCCTCGGCCATTCCCTTGGCTCCGATGACGCAAAAATGCCTGTAGTCATCGGGTACGTTGAGATTGGTGTGGAAGGCGAGCGAGGCGCCGTTCTCATATTCGACGATGGCGGTCTGAAAATCGATGATGTCGGCGTCGCTGTCGAACACCTTGTCGGAGCCCATCCATCCGCTCGGCTTTCGATGGAAGACTTCAAAGTCGTTGACGCCCCGCGCCTGCGGCGCGTTGGCTGGCGTAAAGCTGCGACGGCCGCCGAAGCTGGCAACGAAGCGGGGGCGGACTCCCATGACGCCGTTGTACAAGTCGAGATCGTGGCAGCACTTTTCGAGCATGAACCCGCCGGTGTAGTGGGCGTAGCGGCGCCAATCACGCATGAAGAAAGCACCGTGATAAGGCGGGATGTGCTCGGATGCCTCAATGGAGGCGATGTCCCCAAGTAACCCCGATGCCTGCGCGGCGCGTAGATCGCGATAAAGCGGCGAGTAGCGCAGCACCAAACCGACCAGCAGGCGGTCGTGGCCATGCTTGGCCAGCAGTCGGGCAAGCTCGTAACTCTCCTCAACCGACGCAACGATGGGCTTTTCCGAGAAAACCTTAAGGCCTGCCGCGAGCCCCACACGGATATGTTCGAGATGCAAATGGTTCGGCGAACCGATCATTAGGAGATCGAGGTTTTTGGAGGCAACCAGCTCCTCGGGAGTTTCAAACTTCCGCCCCGCCGAAATGCCGGCCCGCTCAAGCTGCGGCAAGCCAGCCGGTTCCGGATCGACATAACCAACGATTTCGAAGTCTGGGTCGATGTCTTTGAGTGTTTCGCCGAGATAGCCAAGCCGGAAACCCAGACCGATGATGCCGACCTTCATGAACACGATCCCTTATCTAATTTTTTTTCGCAGACTGCTGTAAAATACTGCCGCGGTCAACCAAAAACCCCGATTACCGCTTTGATTATGAAAATGAATTCAATATCGAAGGCAAAAAACGAACCTTCTCTCGCGGCAGCATGCCGAGAGAGTCTGTTTTTTCCAGGTCCGCGATAAACCGTCGTGTCAACTGTTCCGAAGGTCGAGTTTGGCAGCAGCTTTTGAACAAGCCGGAGCCATCTCCACCGTATTTGTCCCTAGAATAATACCAAAAAAGGCCGCGAGTCCATTACCAAGGCCGATCATGGGTATACAGATATAAATATTTGAAATTAAACAGTTTCCCTCTGAATTTTCCTGTCCTTTAGTTTTTTGGTGAAAACTATTTTCGATCTTGGTATCGTGCTGGTATTAGCGGTGGACCCAAGGAGACGGATCGATGATGGCCAGACCTTCGTACCTCTCCGGAGCGGGCTCGATGCCCGGAACAGCGCTGAACGGGTCGAGACCGTCGATATGAATGGCAGCTTGCCCTTCGAAGAGCTGCAATCAGCCAGCGTTGGCCCGCTCTATCTCAAGCTCAAGACCGTCATCGAGAATGCCATCACCGTTGGTCGCCTTAAGCATGGCGACGCTCTGCCGCCTGAACGCGATATTGCCGACGCTGCCGCGATCAGCCGCGTCACCGTCCGCAAGGCGATCGACACGCTCGTAGCTGACGGATTGCTGGTGCGTCGGCGCGGTTCCGGCACCTTCGTGGTCAAACCGATTCAGCGCCTTCAGCAGCCGTTGTCGCGTCTTACGTCATTCACCGACGACATGCATCGGCGCGGCATGCAGGCCGGTTCGCGCTGGATCAGCCGGGGCTTGGTTTTCCCAACGCCGGAGGAAACCATGACGCTGGGTCTAGCCAGCGAAGCGCGTGTTGCCCGTCTGGTCCGGATACGAACGGCCAATGACATGCCCATCGCCCTTGAGCGCACCAGCCTGCCCGACGACATCCTCCCCGATCCCGATGTCGTCGATGATTCCCTCTATTTGGCGTTGGCGAAGCTCGGCGTGCGTCCGATCCGCGCCAATCAGCGCATTTCCGCTGTTCTGCTCAAAGACGATGAGACCGAACTGCTCGGCGTCCCTCCAGGATCGCCGGCGCTTTCGGTGCAGCGCATCGCCTATTTCGATACCGGCCGGGTGATGGAAATGTCGACGGCGCTCTATCGCAACGACGCTTATGACCTCGTTGCCGAGCTGACCATCGGGCAGTGAACGGATCATTCTCGCTCTGGCGACATAAGCGGCCAGAGAGCGTCTCCCTCGAATGCCGGCAAGACGATTTCTAGGACGGAATGGAGGGAGGATAAATGGAACATCAGCGGGCCGGCGGCGGACAAGGCGCCTTCGTTGCCATCGACTGGGGCACCAGCAGCTTTCGCGTTTGACTGGACTGCGCGGCCGTTGCCGACGTCGGAGATCGACTGATGGTCACCCCCAACATCGATCCCGAAGTCCTCACCACGGCAGCAGTCCCCCATCTGGTACCGCCAGCAACCTTGGCACCAGCGCGCTGATTGCCGCCGCTACCTCTCGGTCAAGAGCCTTCAGCCAGCGCCTAGGGATTGCTTTGAGGCCGTAGGTCGCGCCGGCGAGAGCGCCGGCGATGGCGCCGGTCGTGTCGGCGTCGCCGCCATGATTGACCGCGCGGATCAGGCAATCCTCGAAGGACGCTGTTGAGAAGTAGCTGTCGAACGCGGTCTGCAGCGTATCGACCACATAGGCCGACGATAGTCCCGGATAGGGAACGAAACGAAAAGTCGGGTAGCGACTGACAAGGGCGTCGGCAAGTTCCCTCACGGCCACCTGCCTGCCGCCACCGAGCAACGCCACGACCATGGCGGCCAACGTCTCACAGGCGACGTCGGACAGGGGGTGGTTGTGGGTGATGTGCGCCTGTTCCACCGCCCAGCACCGGGCGCGCGGCGCGTTCCGATGGCTGGCGATGGCTACTGGCAGAAGGCGCATGACGGCGCCGTTGCCGGCGTCTCCTTCGTTCATTGGGCCAGTGACGAGACCGCGCTGGATGTAGCGACGGATGCCGCGCCGGCAGGTGTTGCCAACGTCGAGCGGACCTGATCGAAGCCAGGCGGCAAACTCCTCGCAGACATCGGCGAGATCGAGACCATCCCTCCGAACAAGCGATTTGCCGAGCGCCATCGCCATCTCGGTGTCGTCGGTCACCGCCCCGGCCTTGAGACGAAGCCAGCCACCGCCAACGATGTCGCGAAGCACGCCGTATTCGGCGGCAATCTCGCGCCGGGTCATGAATTCGACAGTGGCACCGAGCGCGTCACCGATGGCCAACCCGAGAAAGGCGGCGAGTGCCCGGTCTTCAACCTGCGGGTCCGTCATGCTGCCCCCTCGGCCGGAAGGTGAAGCGGTGGATTTTCATCGCAAGATGCAAAGCTCGTAATCGCCGCCAATGACCAGGAATTCACCTTCACCCTTCAGAGGATGGGAGGTCAGAATCGTATTGAAAAACAGGATCTTTTCCCGCGGTACCCGTGCCATCAGAATAACATCGCCGAAACAGTCGGCGATCTCCCGTTCGGCGGTGAAAGAAGAGACGCTGTTGAGGCGCATCACCACTGTCCGCCGGTCAAGCCGCGCCCTGATCGGATGCTCGTGGAAATCGTTGACGCCGCGATAAAGCGTGACGTGGCTCTGTTCGGGAAAGGCGAATCGACAGAGTGCCCATTGGCAGAACTCGTAGAGCAGATCGAGCTGCGTCATGATCGAGTTGTTGTGGAAGCGGCTGGACATCTTCTCGGTGACGTAGGTCGCCCAGGCATCGGGCGTCTGCCGGACCAGCCGCTCCTTGTGGAACGTCGGGAAAATGCCGAAACGGCTCTCCACCCACCCCTTCAGCACCGCGCCTTCCGGGCTGTTGCTGTCATAGCCCCACCCCTTGATGAGGCGCAGATAGGATGAGCGGAAGCGCCGGCGTCCGCTCCTTTCGCCCGGCTCGCGCTGCTCGCGGTCGATACCGAACATGGCCATCATATAGTTGGTGAAAGCCTCGCCCGCCTCGCCCAAATCGGCGGCGAGTTCAAGCATCTCGAACAAGCCGCCGTTCATTTCGCGGACGCCGGAGATGTGGGTGGGCAACGGCTGCGCATTGAACGCAACGCCAGCCAGGATCCGTGTCGGCAATCCGACGAGGTTGGTCGAATGGCCGATCAGGTCGTCAGCTGGCGCAGTATCGATTTCCTCGCGGCCCATCCCGAGGAACTCAGGCGCCGTCGATCGGCCGGAATACGTCGTTGAGCGCAATGAACGGCCGACTCGGCGACGCGGCCGGCCGGTTGGGATCGCGGTCCTTCAGCACCTTGAACAGCCGCGTTTCGAGCGGCGAGGCGCCCGCCATCTGCCGGTAGGCGCGCTCGAGCATCGAGCGGGCGCGAGCGGCGGCGACGGCGTCGGGCAGCCCCTCGAGATCGTCACCAACGAGTAACTCTCCCATGCGCCGCAGGACATGCAGGCGGCAGACGGCGAGGCGTTCAGGCTCGAAGCGGACGCCGAGAGCCTCGAAAAACTCCTCGGCCGACGAGAGCTGCTTGAGGCGGGCGAGGATGTTGGTGACATCGGGAAAGGGGCGGTCGATCGGGCAGGACATGGGTTCCTCCTTCAAAAAGCGGCAGCGACAAGGGCGGCGTGCAGGCGTTCGAGTTCGCCGGGGGTGAGCGCCCGCTTGCGTTCGACGGCGGCCCGCCGCACCGCCGCGACCAGCGGCGCCGCAAGGTTTGGATCGAGAGCGATGCCGCGACGGGCGAGGACATGGGCCAGCGCCCGGCCGCCGGAGTGCTTGCCGACGACGATCGAATGGCTGCGGCCGAGCAGCGCCGGATCAAGGCCCTGGTAGGTCTCGGCTTCCTTGATGAGAGCGGCGACATGCAGGCCGCTTTCATGGGCGAAGACGTCGCGGCCGACGATAGCCTTGGCGGGGGACACGCTTCGGCCGGCAGCGGCGGCAACGAGGTTGGCCAGGGGTTGCAGTGCCGGCAGGTGGATGCCCGTGCTCCGGCCATCAAGGCGCAAGAGCGCCACGGCGATCTCCTCGAGCGCGGCGTTGCCGGCCCGCTCGCCGAGACCGAGCACGGTAACGGAGGCGTCGTTGCAGCCGGCGCGCAGGGCGGCGAGCGTATTGGCGGTGGCGAGACCGAGATCGTTGTGGCCGTGGAACTCGAGGGCAAGCGAAGTGCGTGTCCGGAGCGACGCCACCAATGCGGTGGTCGACATGGGATCGAGCACGCCGACGGTGTCGGCGATCCTGAGCCGGGTGCCGCCCGCCGCTTCCACCGCCTCGACCATGGCAGCGAGATGGTCGGGACCGGCCCGGGAGGCGTCCTCGGCCCCCACCGAGACCACAAACCCGAGGTCGAGTGCCATCGGCACGTAGCGGCGGATGCGGGCGAGCGCCTGATGCCGGTTGATACCAAGTTTGGCGGCGAGCTGCAGTTCGGAAGCAGGGATCGACAGGTTGATCGCCGGCGCGCCGGTGCGAACGGCGGCAGCGAGATCGGCGTCGCACATGCGGCACCAGACGGCGATGCGAGCCGGCAGCGCCAGAGCGACCACGGCGGCGATGCCGTTGATCTCGTCGTCGCCCATGGCCGGCGTGCCGACTTCGATCTCGGCAACGCCGGCATCGGCCAGCGCCTCGGCGATGGACAGCTTCTCGGCAACCGTAAAGGCGACGCCCGGCGCCTGCTCGCCGTCGCGCAACGTCGTGTCGTTGATGCGAATGTCGGTCATGCCGCAGCTCCGGGAAGACTGGCGCGCGCTTCCCGCCAGATGGACGGCAGCACCGCCAGCAGACGGTCAACGTCATCGCTGCTGTTCAGGCGGGACAGCGAAAAGCGGATCGCCGAATGGGCGAGATGGCCGTGCCCCATGGCGACGAGCACGCGGCTTGGCTGCCGACCGCCGGCGGCGCAGGCCGAGCCAGCCGAGGCGGCGATGCCAGCGCGGTCCAGGCGATCGAGCATCATCTCGGCATCGACGCCGGGAAAGGCAAGACAGGCCGTGTTGGCCAGGCGATGGCGGCGGTCACCGAGGACAACGGCGTTCGGCAGGGCCGCGACAACAGTCGCTTCGAGGTGATCGCGCAGGCTCGCGATGCGGATCATGTCGGCTTCCGTCCGAGCCAGACCGGCGGCAACGCCGAAGCCGACGATCCCCGGTACATTCTCGGTTCCGGCCCGGCGGCCGCGCTCTTGCCCACCGCCGGTGACAAGGCTCGAATACGGCGTGCCGTGTCGGACATAGAGCGCGCCGACACCCTTGGGACCGTGCATTTTGTGGGCAGACAGCGAGAGCATGTCGACGTTGCTTCCGCCCACGTCGATATCCATGCGGCCGGCAGCCTGCACCGCGTCGGTGTGGAAGAGCGCACCGACGGCATGGGCGGCAGGGATAAGGTCGGAAATTGGGAATAGCGTGCCGGTCTCGTTATTCGCGCTGTTCAACGTAACGAGAGCGGTGTCGGGGCCAAGGGCGGCCTGATAGGCCTTGAGGTCGAGCCGGCCATCACCATCGACCGGCACGCGGCGAACGGCAATGCCATCAGTCGCCGCCAAGTGATCGAGCGTCGCATGGATCGAGGCGTGCTCAACGGCGGAAGTTACCACCGCATGCCGGCCTGGGCGGGCAGCCAACGCTGAACGGATAGCGGTGACGTTGCTTTCGCTGCCACCGGATGTGAAGACGATCTCGTCGGGTCTACTGGCCCCGATCAGTCCCGCCACGTCGCGGCGAGCGGCGTCCACGGCGCGCCGCGCAGCTCGGCCGGCCGCATGACCGGAAGAAGGATTGCCGGGAAGGCCCACCAACGCCGTCAGCATTGCCTCGATGACGCGCGAATCGATCGGTGTCGTGGCGTTCGCGTCGAGATAAACGAGGCTGTGCATCGGCACCTCTCAGCAGAAGGACTTGCCACAGGAGCAGCGGGAGGCGGCGTTGGGATTGTCGAAGACGAAGCCCGACTGTCCGACGTCCTCGATGAAATCGACCACAAGGCCGCCGACATGGCGCTGAGTCAGCGCGTCGAGGTAGAGCCTGATACCGTCCAACTCCAGCACGAGATCGCCGAGGCGTTCGTCCCTCTCAAGACCCATGCGATATTGGAGGCCGGCACAACCACCGGATTCGACGACAATGCGCAAGCCCTCCGCCCGCTCGCCGGCACCGGCGAGCGCGGTGCGAACGGCGTCAGCAGCACTTTCGGTGAGTTCGATCATGATCATGTCCTTCGCGATTCAGAAGACGAAGAGGTCGACATCCACTTTGCATGAGGCATGCCACTACCTAACCAATTGAAACTTCACGAGTGGTAGCCCACTTGTCGGAAAACCGACATGTCTTCCGGGGCGGCTCAGGCGGCCTCCTCGATGCGCCGACGCAGACCGGCAAGCCGGCTGAGGCCATCCTCGGCGCCGAAGCAATCGGTGAAGTCGGAGCAGACCGAACAGGACGGCGCAGCGCACAGCGAGAAGCCCTCGGCCTCGCAGAGCACACGATAGAAGTATTTCTTCCAGCGCATGTTGCCGGTGTTGCCGGCGTGCAGCGTCTGAAAATGACGGGCGAGCAGACGGTTGAGTTCGCCACGATCGTTGAGGCCGAGGTCCTGCCACAGATGGTCGGGCCGCATGGCCCGGCGGGCAATCAGCACGGCAAGCCAGCCGGAGACGGGCTCGGGGCCGGAGCGATGGGCCAACAGCAGATCGGCGAGGAGCATTTCCTCTTCCGAAGGGGCACTCGGGGAAAGACCGCCGAGGTCGGCGAGGGCATATCGCGGGAAGTGGCGGCCGATGAGGCGACCTATCTCGGCAGGAGACAGGCCGAGCCCATCGACACAGCGAGCGTCCGACATTTCTGCCTCTGTCAGCGCCGAAGCGAGGATCGCAGCCAGTACGTGGCTGTCAAAATCCTCTGCCAGTTCCTGCGCCGGGTCAGCCGCGGCGCGGAACGTGGCATAGTGGTGGGCAAAGATCGACGCCGGCATGTGTCACCTCCTTCAACTCTGTCGGAAACCCGACAAGGCAAAGGCTCGCCTGTCGGATTCCCAAGGTGGTCGAAGAGGAACAGCGCAAAGGCCGTGCCGTGATCAGTCGGCAGCAAAGGTGACGGCGACGTCGCGCGGACGAGCGGTATAGGGCCAGGAGGTCACCAGCAGATCAGCACCGGCTGCGACATAGGCGGCAGCGTTATTGGGATCGATGCCGCCAGCCGCTGCAAGGCGCGCACGGCGCCCTCTTTCCGGCAGACGGGCGACAAGCTCGGCGACCGCCTCGGGCGTAAATTTCTCGAGCTGCACCACGTCGAAGCCCGCGACAGCCGCTTCGGCCGCCTCGTCGATCGTGCTCACCTCGACGGCGAGCGCCTTCTCGGGCTGGGTTCGCCGGAGACGCTTTGCAATCTCGCCAAGGCTCTCGCCAGCCAGAAACAGCCGATGCTCATCGAAGATCAGGATGGTCTCCGACAGCCCGTGACGATGCAGAATACCGCCTCCGGCCCGAACCGCGAGCTGCGACAGAGCGCGGGCGCCCGGCACCGTCTTGCGCGTCGTGGCGACTGGAACCGGCCGCGCCGCGTCGACAACGGCCCGGGTCGCCGAGGCAATTCCCGAAAGAATTTCCAGAAGCGTCTGCGCCGCCTTCCAGACGCTGTGCAGATCGGCGGCCGAGCCACGCGCTTCCAAGATCGGGGCTTCGGCAGATAGGCGATCGCCATCGCGGGCATAACAAACGACCGCAAGGCCGTCCATCATCCTTGAAGCCACCTCCATGCCAGCAAGCACCATGTCGGTGCGTGCTGCGAAGGTCATGCGACCGGCACAATCTCCGATACCGAGAGCATCGGTGGTGAGGTCGCCGGCCGGCACATCCTCCGACAGCAGGCGATCGACGTCGGCGCGTGAGATCACAATTCGACCCCGATCATCACGTCGGAAGCCTTGATGATGGCGGCAGCTTCCATTCCGACCATCAAACCCAAATCGTCGATCGCCTCGTTGGTGATCGAGGCGGTGATCACCATACCCTCGATGATCTCCACCTTGACGTGAGTGGTGGTGGCGCCCCGGGTGAGGGCTATCACTTTGCCTTTCAGTATGTTGCGTGCCGAAAGTCGCATGACCGTCTCCTTGGTTTGGGTGATGATGAGCTTCGCTATATAATAATAATAATAACGCCCAAGACAATTGGCCCGGCCTTTGCGAGGCATGCTTTGTCTCAATCCGCTCCGGACAGGAAAAGCCATGCCCCGCCGCCGCCTGCTCGACCGCTTTCCTGCCCTCGATCCCGCCAACGTCAACGCTTCCGAACTCGCGGCGATCGTCTTCGAGGAAGGAGCGTCGGTGGATCACCTCATCGCCTTTTTCGCGGACGAGCTTCAAACGGCCGGGCGGCGGATCGGAGGAATCGTCCACCTGCCCAACGATGAAGAGCCCCCAAGTCGGGACGTGACCGTGGTCGATCTCGTCGCCGGCGATCACTGGCTGGAATCGCGAGCATCGATCGATCCAGTCGTGCCTGTCATGACGACACGGCGCATCCTGGCTGTCATTGAGGCACGGGCCGATCTTGCCATAATCCCACGCTTTGGCGCCGCTGAGATTGTCGGTGGCGGCCACGCCGACGCCTTCGGTACGGTGGCTGCCTTCGGTCTTCCCATCTTGACGGCGGTGCGGCGGGAGGACGTGGAGGCCTGGCTGCGGTTCACCGGCGGGATCGGTACGCTGCTCGCCTGCCGCCTGCGCGTGGTGCGCGCCTGGTGGCAAGAGACCGATGACCGGCGGCAGAAGATTCTGGCCCGTGCCGCAGAGGAAAGTAGCAACGTCGTGCCGCTGTTGCCGACCTTCGGCTGACGAGGGGATCTTGGGAGGGCGACTCACGCCGCGAGCTTGTCGGGCGCCACGTGACTCTGGCAGTTCTTCGGACAGACGCGAGCACAGGCGTTGCAGCCGATGCAGGCGCCGTCATTATCGGCAACCATGATCTTGCGATTGAGCTCGCCGTCGAAATCGTCGTCATCGTCCTCGATCACTTTGCCAAGGATCTCGCCTTCCTCGTCGACGCCGTAGAGGTGCATGACATCGCGATCGCAGACCTTGAAGCAGCGGGCACAGCCGATGCACGCGTCGCCGTTGATCGAAACGAGGAACAGCGGCGTCCAGAGGCTGCCGTCGCGGGTGGTGTAGTCGGCCATCAATATCTCCAGCTCGGATGGTTCGGGATCGATAACGTCAGAGGTCTGCAACTTCGGGGAAGCGGCCGATCATGGCGGTGGCCTCGTCGACCATCTTGCCGCCGGCGGCGGCCAGCGCCGCAAAGTCATCGAAGCCAAAACGATGAACGTCGCGCAGCGTCTTGGAGACCACCACCAGGCGGCCGGCGGTCAGCAGCACGCGGCCGAAACCTTCGTGGTTGAGTTTCAGGATTGGTGAGGCAAGTCGCCCGGTCGCCTGTTCGACGGCGAGACCGACGGCACCATAGAAGGCCTCGACGCGGTCGATGATATCGGGATCAGGATCGTCGATGATCGGCCGTGACCGTCGCTCTTCGCGGCAGACGACAAACTCGGCCAGCACCTCGGCGTCGGACTTGCGTTCCCACACACCGTGGCTGTCGGCGGCGCGAACCAGGCGGGCCAAAGTCTTCACAAAAGGGTGGTCGAGGGCGGCTGGTGGGGCGGCTATGTCACTCATGCTCAGTCATCCTCGAAATCGGGTCTGGGGGCACCGACACCGGCCGCCTGCAATACCTTGCGGAGCCAGGGGGGCGGGCTGCCGGTCAGCATCGCACGCACCTTTTCCAGCACCTCCTCGATCGTCGCCGGTTGCGCCTTGATGGGGTGGATACGGCTCGCCACCGCCTTGGCGGCGGCCGGACCGCCGATAGCCAGGCAGAACAGGAGATGACAGCCGGTGAGCGCATCCACCTTGGGCGTGATGCGATCATCGCCATCGGTGCGATGCGTACCGTCGCCTTCGGTGTTGCCCTCGAACTCGACGGCTTCAACGAAGCTCCAGCCCGACGGCGTCACGTCGTAGATGGCGAATTTGGGCGCCGATCCGAAATGGGCGTTCAAGCCCTTGAGATCGGTGGACGCGATGGCAACACGCACCGCGCCGGGTGGTGGCGCGGCATCGGTTGCCGCGTCAGTGTCGACGAGGCTCAGGCGACGGACGGCTGTCATGGAGTGTCTCCCGGTTGCGGAGCGGATTGAGGCTTTCAGGGGTCGAAGGGTGGTGGTCGGTGGCAATCAGTGTGTTCGCCACCTCGAAGATCAGGTCGCGCGTGCCCTCGTAGAGCGCGCTGCGGCGATGCTGAGCACCCAACCGGTCGAAGATCGGGAAGCCGACCCGGAACAGAGGGATGCCCAACCTTTCCGACGCTTGTCGGCCATGAGCATGGCTGACCAGCAGATCGACGCCGCCTGCGCGCTCCTCAAGGTCGCCGAGATCGCCGACCATCACTTCGGCCGGCACGGCTTCCAGAATGGGATTGTCCGGCGTCGACGCGATGGCGACGGCGGTCTCGGCCCCCATTTCGGCAAAGAAGCTCGCCATCTGGTAGAGGAGGTCCGGCTCGGCGGCGACGGCGATCTTGCGGCCGCCGAAGTGGAAATGGCCGTCCAACATGGCGTCCTGAAGCTGCGAGCGGCGGCGGCGGATCGAGGCGGGGACCGGTCGACCGGACAGACGGGCCAGCAAAGATATAAAGCGGTCAGTGGCGGCGAGGCCGGTCAGCGTCGGAAGAAGCGCGTAGGCGAGACCAGTCTTGCAGCGTAGTGCCTCGGCCGGGTGGCGCATGTGCTCGCCAATGGCAACGCAATGACCGGCGGTGCCCAAGGACTCGATGTCAGCGATCGGCGTGCCGCCATAGGCGGAGGGGATCCAGCGATCCGGCACCGTGCCGTCGAGCGAACCGGAGATGTCCGGCAGGATGACCGGCGTCAGACCGAAAACCTCCACCGTCTGACGCAAGGTTTCGATGTCGCCGACGGTGAAGTGGCTAGGCGCAAGAATGACAAGGCGTTCCGGATCGCGCCGTGTCGTTGGCCTGGTCAGCGTATCAATCATCCCCGTGACGGCCGCGCTCCAACCCTCCTCGATCGAACCCTTGAAATCGGGAGTTTCGGCCAGCACCACACGACAGTCGCCGAGCGCATCGGCACGGCGGTTGATGATCGAGGTAAGATCGGCTGAGAAATCTTCGCCACGCGTTTCGACCAGCGCCGTGGTGCAGACGCCGATCAGCTTCGGGTTGGCGCGCGTCCGGATGTTGACGATGGCCTCTTCCAGATGGTCGGCGCCACCCAGCACCGTCGACACCTCGTTCATGGCGGTCGTCTGGATGGGGATGGTTTCCTTGAAGTGGCGCACGAACAGCACCAGCGCGAAGGCCGTGCAGCCCTGGCTGCCGTGGAGAAGCGGCATGGCGCCCTCGATGCCGAGAAAGGCATAGGCGGCGCCCAATGGCTGCGAGGACTTCAGAGGATTGGTGGAGAGCGAGCGGGCTTCGTTCATAGGCATGGCCGTCTCCTCAGCAATCGTCGGAATCTTCGAGGGCACCACCCGCGAACTTGCGGAAGCTGTGCTTGACCTCAGATGAAATGTCTGGCGAAGCCAACAGACGCCCCGATCCATCCCAGGGCGCGGGCACGCGCAAAGCCGGGAAAACCGGACTGTTGACGGCAAGATCGATCCGCTTGAGCAGTTCGACGATGCCTTCATAGCCGGCGTAGGGGTGATGGCGCTCCTGATTGACGTCGAGCCACGGTGTTTTCGCCTTCAGGGCGATGAACTGCGTGCGGCTGCCCGACAACATGATGTCGGCCTCGCCATCGACGAGCATCCGGTAGATCTCGCGCGGCGCCAGTCGGTCAAAGAGATGCTTCTCGTCCTTCAGCGCTGCGAGCACGCGGGCCTTGTCCTCCTCCGTCGATTTCTTGATCGAGGTGCGGATGACCTCCATGCCGGCTTCCTGTAGGGCGTCGACCATCGACCAGCTTTTGACGCCACCGGTGTTGAGCAGCACGCGCTTGCCGGCGAGCCGGGGCTTCAGCGGCGCGATGCGCTGCCAGGCGATCGCTTCCTCGCGAGCGATCAGCGCCTCGGCCCGGTCAAGAAGTTCGGCCGGCGCGCCCGTTTCTACCAGCAGGCCGCAGATGCCGCGAATGGCGGCCGAAGTGTCGGTAATGCCGTAGAAGGAGCCCTCGACATAGGGAATGCCCCAGCGCTCCTGCATGCCGCGCGCGAGATTGATGAGTGCGGAAGAGCAGACCATCATGTTGGCCTTGGCACGGTGCGCGGCGGCGATATCGCGGTAACGGGCATCGCCGGGGATGATGGCGCGCAGGCGGATGCCGAGCTCTTCGAGCAACGGCTTCACGAACCAGAACTCACCGACCAGATTGTATTCGCCGAGGATGTTGACGTCATAGGGAGTGACATCATCTGGCTCGATGGTGCCGACGATGTGGTCGAGAAGCGTCTGGCCGGCCAGACGATTGCCGAGGTTCTTCGAGCCAACGAAACCGGGAGCCTCGACGGGAACGACCGGCCGACCGAAGCGCTCACCAGCGCGTTTGCAGACAGCAGTGATATCATCACCGATCAGCGCGGTGACGCAGGTGGAATAAACGAAGACGGCGGGCGGATCGTGCCGCTCGACGATCGTCCGGATCGCCTTGAACAGCTTCTTCTCGCCGTTGCCCATGACGATGTCGAGTTCGGTGAGGTCGGTGGTAAACGACCGCCGCCAAAGGTCGGAGCCGGACGAGGCGGCGTGACGATTGTCCCAGGAGTTGCCCTCGCAGGCGAGCGGCCCGTGGATGAGATGGGCGACGTCCGTCACCGGCTGCAGCACGATCTTGGCGCCGTCGAAGGCACAGCCGCCAGCGGCTGCGCCGGGCGTCAGCGGCTTTGAGCACCCCTTCTTGCGCACCGTCTCTGACTTTTTCCGATTGGTCGGGCAAGCCGGCTCGTCGAAGACGGTGGCAATCCTGGCCTTGAGGGACATCGGCGCCTCCAAGATGTTGCGGTTATTTGGAAGTTCGCAAGCCGCATGCCAGTGAGCGGGACGGCATCATCCCTTTGGAATAACTAGCTTTTATCGCCTCATCCTGGATTTCCGACAAAGCCCCGCAAGGCGATAGACGATGGCCCGACACGCCATTGTCGGGTTTGCGACGAACCGCGTTGAGCGAAACGAAAAGGCCGGCTCCGTTGCCGGGGCCGCCCTTCGCTTTTCCGGAGAAACGGACGTCAGCGCGTCAGATCGAAGGAGATGTCGGTCTCGCCGGCGATGTTTGTTTCGGCGTCGAGCTTGTCGAACAGCTTATCGAGGATGGTGGTCAGCACCCGAAGGCCGCCCTGATAGCCAATCACCGGGAAGCGGTGATGGTGGTGACGGTCGAAGATCGGGAAGGTCAGGCGGATCAGCGGTGTCTTGGTATCGCGCTCCAGATACTTGCCGTGGCTGTTGCCGATCACGAAGTCGACCGGCTCGGTGAACAGCAGCGAGCGCAGGTGCCAGAGGTCCTTGTGCTCATGCGCCTTGCAGTCCTTGCCGAAGGGCGAACCGTCGAACAGCTTCTGCATGTCCTCCGCCCACTCCTTGCCGCCATTGGTGGACAGGCAATGGACGGGCTCGCCGCCGGTTTCCAGGATGAAGCGAGCCATCGCCTGGACAAAATCGGGATCGCCGAAGATGGCGTAACGCTTGCCGTGCAGATAGGCCTGACTGTCGGCCATGGCGTCCACAAGGCGGCCGCGTTCAAGACGCAGCGCTTCCGGGATCGCCTTGCCGCTCAACGCCGAGATCTTCATCAGCAGTTCGTCGGTGGCCCGGATACCGAGCGGATAATGGAAGCTTGCCGTCTCCTGGCCGACGCTCGCGGCGTAGTCCAGTGTCTTGCGGCTGTTCCAATGCTGCAGCGCGACGGTGGCCTTGGCACCCTTGGCCGCCTTCAGTTCGTCGATGGTGGTGCCACCGTCATACATGCGATACTCGCCATCCGACGGGGTGTCGAACTGGTCGGCGGCATCGCCGATGAAGGTGTAGCTGACACCCATCAGGCCGAGGATGCGGGCAAGCTCGCGATTGTTGCCGACGCAGAAGCCGTCAAAGCCCGGGACGATGTTGATGGTCTCGGACGAGCCGGCAACCGTCGGGCTGTCCTTCCAGAAATGCTCGAGAATACCCCGGATGGAATTGTCATAGCCATCGATGTGGCTGCCGACGAAGGACGGCGTATGGGCGAAGGGGACGTCGAAGTCTTCGGGTACCGAGCCCTTGGCCTTGGCGTTGCCGATGAAGCCGTGCAGGTCGTCGCCGATCACCTCGGCCATGCAGGTGGTGGAGACGGTGATCATCTTCGGCTGGTAGAGCGAATAGCAGTTGGCAAGGCCGTCGATCATGTTGTTGAGGCCGCCGAACACCGCCGCGTCCTCGGTCATCGACGAGGAAACCGCCGTGCAGGGCTCCTTGAAGTGGCGAGAGAGATGCGAGCGGAAATAGGCGGCGCAGCCCTGCGAACCATGGACGAAACTCATGGTCTTCTCGAAGCCGGCGGCGGCGAACACCGCGCCGAGCGGCTGGCAGGCCTTGGCCGGGTTGATGACCAGCGCCTCACGGGCGAAGTTCTTTTCCCGGTACTCCCAACCCTTGGTGTACTCGCCCTGAAGCGCGGTGGCATCGATGCTGGCGGCGCCGTCGCACGCCTTCTTGCGGGCGAACATCTCCTGATATTCCGGCTCGCGGAACAGGGGACCATGATCGAGGATCTTTTCGGCTGACTGGGGCATTGTCTGACCTCATCGCCCGCGCCGCGCCATACGGCGGCCAGACGGGCATAGGAGTATCGGTCACGCGGAAGGCGTGGTGAAAACGATCGGCTTTTTGGGAGCCCCCTCCCCTTCCCGGGAGGGAGCGTCAGCTCACTCGGCCGCGGCGAGAAGTTCGCCACCGTCGGTCCAGGGGGCGTCGAACAGGTCCCAGACCGGATTGTTGATGGCGAGGTCCATGTCACGGGCGAAAATGGCAAAGCCATCGTAGCCGTGATAGGGGCCCGAATAGTCCCAGGAGTGCATCTGGCGGAAAGGAATGCCCATCTTCTGGACGGGATACTTTTCCTTGATGCCCGAGCCGACCAGATCCGGCCGGATCTTCTCGACGAACTTTTCGAGCTCATAGCCGGTGACGTCGTCGTAGATCAGCGTGCCCGGCTTGGCGTAGTGGCCGGTGCGCTGATAGTCGTCGTTGTGGGCGAACTCATAGCCGGTGCCGGCGATCTCCATGCCGAGATCTTCATAGGCGGTCATGACGTGGCGCGGGCGGAGACCACCAACGTAGAGCATCACCGTCTTGCCCTTGAGGCGCGGGCCGTATTTTTCCAGGATAGCGTCGACCAACGGCTGGTACTTGGCGATGACTTCCTCGGCCTTCGCTTCGATCTCCGGCCCGAAGTGCTTGGCGATCTTGCGCAAGCTGGCGGCGATCTGTGACGGACCGAAGAAATTGTACTCCATCCAGGGTATACTGTATTTTTCTTCCATGTGCCGGCAGATGTAGTTCATCGAGCGGTAGCAGTGGATGAGGTTGAGCTTGGCCTTGGGTGCCCGCTCCATCTCGGCGAGCGTGGCGTCGCCCGACCAGTTGCCACAGATGCGAAGCCCCATCTCTTCGAGCAGGCGGCGGGAAGCCCAGGCGTCGCCGCCGATGTTGTAGTCGCCGACGATGTTGACATCGTAGGGACCGGCCTCCCATTCGGCCTCGGCGCTCTTGTCGAGCACCCAGTCGCGGATGGCGTCGTTGGCGATGTGGTGACCAAGCGACTGCGACACGCCACGGAATCCCTCGCAGCGGACGGGAACGATGGTCTTGCCGATCTCCTTGCCCTTGCGGCGGGAGACGGCTTCGATGTCGTCGCCGATCAGGCCGATCGGGCATTCCGACTGCACGGAGATGCCGCCGCTGAGCGGGAACATCTGCTCGATCTCGTCGATCACCTTGTCGAGCTTCTTGTCGCCGCCGAAGACGATGTCCTTCTCCTGGAAATCGGAGGTGATCTGCATGGTGCCGAAGGCGTCGATGCCGGTGGTGCCGACGTAATAGTTGCGGCGTTGCGACCAGGAATACTGGCCGCAGCCGACCGGGCCGTGGCTGATGTGAACCATGTCCTTGACCGGTCCCCACACCACGCCCTTGGAGCCGGCGTAGGCGCAGCCGCGGATGGTCATGACGCCAGGGATCGACTTGATGTTCGACTTGACCTCGCATTCGGTGAGTAGCGGGCCTTCCTCACCGACCGGCGCGTCCGGCTCCGCCTCAACCGCCTTGGCGACGGCAAGGTGCTTCTTGCGGCGCTTGGCGAACTTTTCGGGATATTGGGCGAGGACCTCGGTGATGTATTGCTCGTGGGCCTTGCCGTCGTTTTCGTAACTCTCGCTCATGGCTATGTCCTCGCGGAAGGGAACCGGAAAAGGCGCGGTCACCGGGGTCAGCTCGGCGATCATCTGCTCGTCGGTTTTCATGATGCCGAAGTCCAGCAGCATGTCCTCAAGCTCTTCCATGGTGATCGGCGTCGGAATGGTGCCCTTGCCGCCGTTGGCGTGGATCTTGGTGGCGAGCTGGCGATATTCCTCGGCCTGATCGGAGTCCGGCGCGTACTGGATGACGGTCTGCTTGCGCAGTTCGGCATGCTGGACGATGTTGTGGCGCGGCACGAAGTGGATCAGCTTGGTATTGATGCGCTTGGCAAGCGCCTCGGCAAGGTCGACCTCGCGGTCGGTCTGGCGCTCGTTGCAGATCAGACCGCCGAGACGGACACCGCCGGTGTTGGCGTATTTCAGGATGCCCTTGGCGATGTTGTTGGCGGCGTAGAGCGCCATCATCTCGCCGGACATGACGATGTAGATTTCCTGCGCCTTGTTCTCGCGGATTGGCATGGCAAAGCCACCGCAGACCACGTCGCCGAGCACGTCATAGGAGACGTAGTCGACGTCTTCGTAGGCGCCATTTTCCTCAAGGAAGTTGATCGAGGTGATGACGCCGCGACCGGCGCAACCGACGCCCGGCTCCGGGCCACCGGACTCGACGCACTTGATGCCCTTGTAGCCGAGTTTCAGCACGTCCTCGAGCTCAAGGTCCTCGACCGAGCCCTTTTCGGCGGCGAGGTGGAGGACGGTGTCCTGAGCCTTGGCGTTGAGGATCAGGCGGGTCGAGTCGGCCTTGGGATCGCAACCGACGATCAGGACCCTCTGCCCCATCTCGACGAGGGCAGCGAGCGTGTTCTGGGAGGTGGTGGACTTGCCGATGCCACCCTTGCCGTAAAAGGCGATCTGGCGGAGTGCAGCCATGGTCATGGTTCCTTGTCTTGCAAAAAGCACCGGGAGGGGATGCCAATTCGGTCGGCAGCGACGGGCCGCCTCACGAGGTTCTATTTTCAAAGGGCGTGCCAACTGGCAGGCACCAAAATAAAACCATTTATATCAGTGTCTTATCTGAAAATCGGCACAACAGAGCACGGTAACAGGGGCTGTCGCGGGTCCGACAAAAGTCGACAGTCAATGTCGGAAGATCGGGAACGGCGTCATGAAAAAGGCCGCCCCGAAGGGCGGCCAAATGGGGCGGATGGAGGGGGGGCGAACACGATGTCCACCCAAGGGATCAGCCGGCGAGGATCTGCGTTGCCTCCGCGAGCGGCATGTCGATCAACGCAATGCCCTCAGCGGCGAGGAAGCGCCTCTCATTCAAACTCAGGCGGTCGGCCTCTGCCACGCAGGCATGCGAGCCGCTCAAGCGCTTGATGATCTGGCGGGCATAGGTGCGGAGCATCTGGTCGTGGAAACGACAGCCCAGAAACAGGAAGCCACGCGTCGCCCGCCGCGTCCGGACTTCCTCCGGAATTGGCGTCTGGATGTCGATCTCCGTCAGGACCTCGACATAGTCGCTGTCGGAAACCAGAACATTGCCTTCCGGCCGGATGCCGCCGTGCGGTGTGTAAAGCAGAGTATGCGCAGTGTCGGGCTCGGCGGAACGCCCGGTAAGGTCGAAGGCGCGATACCAGCGATCTTCGCCGATGGCGGCGCGCGATTGCCCTTGGATGTCGACGACGTCGGAACGTCCGGCCTCAGCCAGAGCAGCGGTAAGCGTGCCATCGTACCAGCTATCGATGATAAGGCCGAGCGGCAGTCCGGCGAGGAAGCGATGAAAGCCGGAGGGGTGCGGCTCCGCCGCGAAGATATCGGCCATCAACGTCTTCAAGGTGCGGCGATGGCGGCGACTCTCGATGTACTGAGCCACAGCCCACATGTTGCCGCGGATGCGGCCGGGCACCGGCACGCGCTTCTGCAACGCGGCAGCGACCTCTTCCGGCGACGTCGGCACAGATGCAGGCCCATCGAGGGTCAGCAGACCAGGTCCAACATAGGGAACGAACCGATCGGCGAGAAGATCGGCACGGAGGCCGGCGAGCGCGGCATGCGCGGCTTCGCCAGAGATCGTTTCGAGGGAACCACCGGCGAGAAGCGCGCTCATGTCAGTCGTCCTCGCCACGCCGACGAGCGACGACGGTCACCGGCAGGCGGGTTTCCGCGGGCATGTCGGGCAGCTCCAGCACCCAGCCGTTCTTCAGCGTCACCGCGCCGCCCCACAGGCTGTCCCGTTCCTGAGAGACGATCGGCTCCTCGAGGTCCTTCTTGGCGACGTAGGCCGACAGGCCCTTCGCCGACTGGCGGATCATCACTTTCATGGCGGGCTACGCTCCGTCCGCTGATGAGCATCGTGCACGGTCAATTCCCGCGCCCGCATGCCGACCAGGATGCCGCGATCGACCCATTCGACCGCGTAGATGTAGAACTGCTGCAGGAAGGTGCCGACGTCGCGCACGTAACCGACGTCGCCCTTGTGGACGAGGCGTTCGCCGATGTCGCGACCGGCAAAGGTACCGTCGTTCTTCACGTTCAACCGCGCGACGACCTTGTCGCCGGGCTGAAAGCGCGGCGGACCATCGATCTCGACCTCGGGCTCCCGATCGGCAAAGGCCATGTCAGGCCGCCTTGGCGATCGCGCCGGACGGGCAGACCTCGTCGCATTGCGGCGCGTCGGCGGCGCCCTGGCATTCGGTGCATTTCTTCGGATCGATCACATAGACGGCACCTTTGAAGCGGATGGCCTTCGAAGGGCATTCGCTTTCACAGGCACCGCAGGCGGTGCAGTCGTCGGCGTTGATGGACATGGCCATGGCTGGGTTTCCTTATCGGTCAGGCGTAAGCGGAGGCGCGGCCAAAACGCTCGGCGTAGACCTTGCCGATGGCCGTCTCGATGTAGTCGTAAGCGTGGGCATCGGTGACGGTGATGCCGGCGTCGAGCAGCGCCTCACGCGGGCAATCGCCCACCTTGGCGCAGAGCACGGTGTCGATGCCGGTGAGGGCGGCGATGGTGGGACCGAGCGTCGCGTCCTCGCCGAAGCCGCCCATGCAGTAGGCGTCGACCTTGCGATGGCCAACCAGAACGATGCCCTGCGGCCCCGCTTCGAACACCTGGAATTCGCGGGCGTGGCCGAAGTGCTCGTTGACGCGGGCGCCGCCCTTGGTGGCGACGGCGACGAGGACGCGGACGTCGTCGGCCACCGCGCCGACGCTGCGGAGGGCGTCGTCGCGGGCGGCGTCCCGGTCGCCACGCTCGGCGGCGACGAAGGCGCGATAGGCTTGGCGGGGAGCGGGATCGTAGGCCACTGTCTCCGGCAGCTTTTCGAGGGTGAAGTCCTGGCCGCGATCCTCGCCGAGCAGGCCGATGGCGTCGGCGCGACACTGGCGGCAGTGACGCATCAGCTTGGCGCCACCGTCGAGACGGTCCTGCAGCGTCTTCAATTCGGCCGGCGTCGGTCCTCGCTGGCCGGTGAGGCCGAAATGGGTGCCGTGCGCCGGGTCGGAGATCAGCGGCATGATGTTGTGCAGGAAGGCGCCGCGCGCCCGCACCGCTCGGTTGACCTCAGGCAAATGGTCGTCGTTGATGCCGGGGATCATCACCGAGTTGACCTTCACGAGAATGCTGCGTGCCGTCAGCATCTCAAGGCCGCGCATCTGCCGTTCGAGAAGGATGGTCGCCGCTTCCGGGCCGGTGCGGCGCTTATGGTCGAAGAAGATCCACGGGTAGATCTTGGCGCCGATCTCCGGATCGACGGCGTTGATGGTGATCGTCACGTGGTCGATGGCCATGTCGGCGATTTCGTCCACATGGTCGGGCAGCGCAAGACCGTTGGTGGAGATGCAGAATTTGATGTCGGGGATGGCCTTGCGCACCGCCTCGAAGGTGGCGCGGGTATTCTTCCAGTTGGCGAGCGCGTCACCGGGGCCGGCGATGCCGAGAACCGATAGTTCCGGCACAGCGGCAGCCACTGCCACTACTTTCCGAAGTGCCTCGTCGGGTGTCAGTCGCTCGGAGACGACGCCCGGCCGGCTCTCGTTGGAGCAATCGTATTTGCGGTTGCAGTAGTTGCATTGGATGTTGCAGGCCGGCGCCACCGCGACGTGCATGCGGGCAAAGTAGTGATGCGCCTCTTCCGAATAGCAGGGGTGGTCTTTGATCTTCTCCCAAACGGCGGGCTCGATGTCTGCGGGAAGGGCTGATGAACCACAGGACGTCGAAGACGCGCAGCCGCCACGCGCGCGGCTCGGCGAGGCCATCAGGCTATCGAGGGAGACGATCTGGGAGGACATGGCGAGCTCCGGTCAAGATGAGGTCGCCATCGACGTCGCAAGCCATGTGCCAAAATATTAGTGTATATTTTTCAAATACTTACAAAAATACCAGCAAACCCGAACAGGATTGCGACACAGCCTTGTCGGACTTGCGACAGAGCCCCGCATGGGCATGCCCGCAAAATGCAAGCAGCGCCGGGAACCGGCGCCGCGTTACGTCAAACAGAAATGGTCGCACGCTCAGAAGCGCTTCAGCTCGACGCGATGCTTCTTGAGAGCATAGCCGATCTGGCGCGGCGTCAAGCCCAGGATACGAGCGGCCTTGGCCTGCACCCAGCCCGACGTTTCCATGGCGTCGATCAACCGTTCCTTCTCGCCGGCGCGATGGCCGAGGGCGGGGCAGTCGGAACCGGCGTGTTCGCAGACAGGGCCATCGGCCGGAGACACACCTTGAACCCGCTCGGGCTGTGGTGGAGTGGCTATTGGAAGCGAAGGCCGCAGGCCGGGCACCAGCGCCTCGCCCCGCTTCAGCGCCGTGAGCTGCTCCTCTGCGGTGACGTGGTGAGCGCCGGTCCACAGCGTCGCCGACAGGCATTCGCCATGGGCGCAGGCGAAGTCCTCGCGGCGGATGGTATCGCTCCGGCTCAGCGTCGCCGTGCGGCGGACGCAGTTCTCAAGTTCGCGCACGTTGCCGGGGAAATAGCACTTGCCGAGAAGGTCGAGCGCCTTGTCGGTGATGGTCAGCCGGCGGCTGTTTTCACGATTGAAGCGGTCGAGGAAAGCGCGGGCGAGCAGCAGGATATCGCCGGGCCGCTCGCGCAGCGGCGGCAGGAATACCGGCACGACGTTGATGCGATAGTAGAGATCGGCCCGGAAGTCGCCCTTCGTCACGGCCGCCTCAAGATCGCGGTTGGTGGCGCAGATCAGGCGGACATCGACCTTCAGCGTGCGCGTGCCACCGACCCGCTCGAACTCGCCTTCCTGAAGCACGCGCAACAGCTTGGACTGGAAGGCCGGCGAGATCTCACCGATCTCGTCGAGCAGCAGCGTACCGCCGTTGGCAAGTTCGAAACGGCCGGGCTTCGTCGCAATGGCGCCGGTGAACGCCCCCTTTTCGTGGCCGAACAGTTCGGATTCCAGAACGCTTTCGGAGACGGCGGCACAGTTGAGCTTGATGAAGGGCTTGGCCTTGCGGGCGGACAATTCGTGGATGGCGCGGGCGAACAGCTCCTTGCCGGTGCCGCTCTCACCGCGCAGCAGCACGGTGGTGTTGGATGGCGCGACGATGGAAATGGTCTCCATGACGCGACGGACCGATGGGCTATCGCCGACGATGCCGCCGAAGCCGGCGCGAACGCGGGGCGGCCTGGGCTTTTCGTCGAGCGCCTTTTCGAGCCGCGATCGCTCGTCGATGAGGCGGCGGCGGTCGGCGGCGACGACACGGTGCAGCCGCACCGCCTGTCCCACCAAGTTGGCGACCATGGCGAGAAAGCGCAGGTCCTCATCGATGCGAATGTCGGCCGAGCCGTCCCAGACGCGGTCGATGCTGAGCGTGCCGATCACCTTGAGGTCATCCTTGATCGGCACGCCGACGAAGGAGACGCGGCTGGGGTCGTGAGCGGCCGGTGTGCCGGCAAACAGCGGATCGACTGCGGTGTCCTGCACGACAAGGGATGTCTGAGTGGCGACGATGCGGTCGATGACGACCTGCGGCAGGCTGTCGATCGGCCGGCCCTTCACCTCACCCGCCCAGCCGGCGGTCGCAACGATCTCCGGCTCGCCGGCCTCGTCGATGACGACGATCATGCCGCGCCGCATGGCGAGGAACGACGTCAGGATGTTGACGACACTCGCCAGCATGCTCTCGAGGCGGACGGGCGTATTCAGGATCTTCGAAATCTCGTAGATTCCGAATAGCGCCATCTCGGCACTCTGCCGGTTGTCGCGACGGGGACGGGAGGCTGTCTCGACCGGGGCGAGGCGCGGCTTTTCTCGAACTGCCAGGATCATGCCTTGGCTCCTCAAGTCAGCGGCCGGCGGGGAGGACGCCAGCATCCAACTCTTCGATGGTCCGGGCAAAGATGAGTTTTGTCACGCACTAATTGCAGTCATTTTCCCGAGAGCTTGCATAAGTCGAGAGCATCTACGGTTATTTGCGTAAAGCTTGGCGACGAAGGCGGACGGAACGAAAATGCGGGCGATTACGCTGCAATCGCCCGATTTGCTGTTGCGATAGAAACGGCCCTGCATGAAGTTCCACAACGTGCTGGCCCACGTGCGACGGTTCACGGACATCAAGGTGGTCAGAACGTTGGCAACAAGGCGCCGACCGGGCGGTCTCAGAATGGCAAAACCATACCTCGGGTGGGCCTCCGATGCTTCAGCCGGCCCGTTCCAATCGACGTTTGGCTCGCTCCGGACGATCGGCGGCCGGCCGTCCGGCGGTCGAGGCAATGCGATTGAGCAGATCGGATGCACCGGCCGGCGAAAAGACGTTGTCGACGACTAGTTGGCCGGTGCCGAACAGGGCAATATCGGCCTGCGGTGGGGCAAGAACGATGTTGAGTTCCCGCGTCGCCAGCGGCAGGCAGCGCTGGTAGACCAGCTCGCGGATGCCGGACAGCAGGAAGTCGCCGCCGCGCGCCAGCGTGCCCCCCACTACGACGAGACCGGGATTGAGGATGCTGACGACATCGGCCGTCACCTCGCCGATGACCCGGCCGGCCTTGCGCAGCAGCATGATCGCTTCGGGCACCTGTTGATCGACGAGGGCGATGACGTCACGGGCGTTGTCCGCCTGGAAGCCGAGCGCCCTGAGGTCGCGGGCAATGGCCCAGCCGGCGGCGCGCGCTTCGACGCAGCCGAGCTTGCCGCAGCGGCACAGCGGCGCATCTTCGGACTCGAACTGGATGTGACCGATATCGCCGGAGGCACCATGCGCGCCGCGGAAGATCTTGCCGTCGGCGATGAAGCCGGCGCCAATGCCGGTTCCCACCTTGATGAACAGCATGTCGTCGGAAAGACGGAAATGCCGGCGATACTCATAGAGGGTCATCAGGTTGACGTCGTTGTCGACATAGACCGGCACGCCGAAATGCCCAACCATCGGACCGATGATGTCGACATCGTCCCAGCCGCGCATGATCGATGGCCCGACAACGCGGCCGCGCTTGTAGTCTACCGGGGCCGGCAGGCTCAGTCCAATGCCGAGCAGGATGCCAATATCACCGTCGGCGTCCGACAGCAGATGGCGAAATCCGTCGGCAATCCTGTCGAGCGTCGCCGCCGGACCCTCTGTCACGTCGTAGCGTAACGTGCTCTGGGCGATCACGGTCGGTTCGGGCGACATCAGCGCCAGATGGAGATGGGACTCGCCGATATTGGCCACCAGCACATGGCCGACCTGCGGGTTGACGCCGAGCACGCGGGTCGGGCGACCGCCACTGGGTAACGTTCTTGCCGCTTCCTCGACCAGATCAGCGGCAATCAACGCATTCAGCCGCTGGGTCACGGTCACCCGCGACAGCCCCGACCGTTCAAGCAGTGCCGAACGCGAGACGGCCGCGCCCGTGGCGATCAGAGAGAAGATGTCGCTGGCATTGGTCAGCGCGGCATTATCGCCAGCACCGTCTCTGGGAGGCATCCGATTATCTCCTGCTACGCCTGATGTAGCCAATACTCGTGTTCGAATAAAGCGCCAAGAGCCTCCTGCGCTATTACTTATGTATAAAAATATACAAAATCATATTGACTTTTGATCAGGCGCAGCCTCTGTAGAGGCCAAACGGAAGGCGCGCCACAGCACACCCAACGCCGTCGTGGGTTTCGCGGTGTCGAGCGGGATCATGGCGTCGATCAAGGAGCGGGGAATGATCGGGCGTTATCTCATCGGCCTCGATTTCGGAACGCTGTCGGTGCGTGGCGTGCTGATTGACGCCGAATCTGGCGTCGCAGTCGATCACCATGCCTCACCCTACCGCCATGGCGTGATGACCGGATCGCTTGCCGACGGAACACCGTTGCCGTCCGGTTTCGCCCTGCAAGACGCCCGCGACTATCTCATTGCCGCAGAAGAAGTATTGATCCTCCTCGGGAAGGATCGCCATATCCTGGCGATCGGCGTCGACTTCACCGCGTCGTCGCCGTTGCCGGCGACGGCCGACGGCACACCATTGTCGGAGTTGATGCCCAGCGAGCCGCACGCCTATGTGAAACTCTGGAAACACAGCGCCCAGCACTATGCCGACACGATCAACACGTCCGGCGGCGCTTTCCTCGACGATTTCGGCGGGCGGCTGTCAGGCGAGTGGCTGCTCGCCAAGGCGGCGCAGGTGGCTAACGAAGCCCCAGCAGCATGGGCCGCTGCCGAACGCTTCATCGAGGCCGGCGATTGGATGGTGATGCAGCTCACCGGCCACGAAGCGCGCAACCTCGGTTTCGCTGCCTACAAGGCGCAGTATTCGGTTCATCGAGGATATCCTGCCGATATCGTGCCCGGCCTTGACGCCCGTCTGGCTCGGCCGCTGCCGGCCGGGAGTCCGGCCGGAGAGCTCAATGCCGCATGGCGCCGTCGCACCGGCATCACGGGACCGGCAATCGTCGCAGTGGCGATTATCGACTCGCACGCCGTTCTGCCGGCGATTGGCGCCGTTGAGGACGGCACCATGGTCGGGGCGCTCGGCACATCGGCGGCCTATCTCTTTCTCACCGAGCGCCGCCTCGCGTTGCCGGTCGGCCTCGAAGGCATGGCCCATGACGGCTCCTTGCCCGGTTTCTGGCTCTATGAGGCGGGACAAGCGGCCTTTGGCGACGTCCTCGCCTGGTTCGTCCGCACCTTTCCGCGTGGCCCCGATCTTGCGGCGAGCTTTGCCGCCTATAACGCCGAGGCGGCAGCGCTCGCCCCCGGCGACAACCATCTCGTGGGGCTCGACTGGTGGAATGGCAATCGCGTTCCTTATGCCGACTCTCGCCTGTCCGGGCTGCTGATGGGCCTCGGCCTGGATACCACCGCAGCCGGCATCTATCGGGCGCTGATGGAGGCGATCTGCTACGGAGCGCGCCAGGTTCTGGAGTTGGCCACCGCCGGTGGCCTCGGCACGCGGCGGATGGTGATGACTTCCGGCTTGGCGGAAACCAATCCGCTCTTGCTGGCGATCATGGCGGATATCCTTGGCCGGGAGATCGAACTGCCGGTGATCGCTCACGCGACGGCGACCGGCGCCGCCATCCACGGTGCCGTCGCTGCGGGCGTCGTTGCCGATTTCACTGAGGGCGCCACACGTTTCGGCGCGCGATCGCGGCGGCTATTCCGTCCCGACGCGGAGCGATCGTCGCGCTATCAACCGCTGTTTTCCACCTATTGCGAACTGGCTGGTCTGGCGCCGGTGCGCGCGGCGATGCGCTGCATCGGGCCGCTGGCGGGCGGAGGTTCAAACACTCTTGAGAAAGCCACCGAACCGTCACGCAGCAGCGACGCGACGCCCACCGTACCTAAAGCTACTTTTGGATAAAAATATACAAATATTGCTCATTTATGTTTGACTCCATCCTTAATAGGTGTCAAATCGATATGGCCTTGGAGGAAGGCCATGGAGCCGAAGAGGAATCGGCCCCAAACAAAAACCGGGAGGAAACTATGCAGACTTATCGTCACGACAGGTCTCGTCACGCGCTCTCGCGGCTTGCGGCGGGCTGTGCCGTCTTCACTCTTGCCTTCGGCCTCGTCGGTGCGGCCAGTGTGTCTTCTGCTCGGGCAGAGGATGTCATCGTCGGTCTGGTGACCAAGACCGAAGTCAATCCCTTCTTCGTCAAGATGCGCCAGGCGGCCGAAGCCGAGGCCCAGACCAAGGGGCTGAAGCTGATCGCCCGCGCCGGCAAGTTCGACGGCGATAACGAAGGCCAGGTCGCGGCTATCGAGGACCTGATCTCGGCTGGCGCCAAGGGCATCCTGGTGACGCCCAACAATTCCTCGGGCATGCTCAACGTCATCAAGAAGGCACGCGATGCTGGCGTGCTGGTGATCGCACTCGACACGGCCACCGACCCGGCTGACGCGGTCGACGCCACCTTCGCCACCGACAATCTCCAGGCCGGCGTCCAGCAGGGCGCCTATGCTAAGGCGGCCCTCGGCAACAAGAAGCCGGTAATCGCCATGCTCGACGGCACACCCGGCGGCACGGTCGACACCTTCCGCCACGACGGTTTCCTGAAGGGCTTCGGCATCGCCGAAGGTGACCCGGCCATTGCCGGCGCCGCCATCACCAATGGCGCCCAGGACAAGGGCCAGGTCGGCATGGAGAACCTTCTGTCCAAGAATGGCGACATCAACGTCGTCTACACCATCAACGAGCCGGCGGCGGCCGGTGGCTACGCGGCGCTGAAATCGTTTGGCAAGGAAAAGGACGTCGTCCTGACCTCGATCGACGGTGGCTGCGCCGGCGTGCGCAACGTCAAGGCCGGGATCATCGCCGCCACGGTGATGCAGTTCCCCTACAAGATGGCGTCGATGGGCGTCGACGCGGTGGCCGAGTATGCCGCGAGCGGCAAGAAGCCGTCCGGCTTCGTCAACACCGGCTCCTATCTCATCACCGACAAGCCGATGCCGGGCCTCGACTCCAAGGACAGCGAGTGGGGCCTCAAGAACTGCTGGGGCGACTGATCCCTTCGTTGAGGGACGGTATCCGGCGTCATCATCGGTCGACTTCCCCCTGACCGGCCGATGAGCGCCCTCCCGGGCCGGCGGATCGCCACGCGTCCGCCGGTTCGCCTTCACACCCTGTCAGTTGCGAGGTCCCCATGAGCAGCGCAACCCCGTCTGCCCCCGAGGCCAGCGCCGGGCTGTTTTCGCGAACCAAGGCCATTCCCGCCGTAGGGCCCATTCTGGTCCTGCTGGCTTTCTGCCTGGTGTTCGCCATCACCAATCCGCGCTTTCTCGCGCCCCACAACCAGTCGATCATCCTGCAGCAGACCATCGTGGTGGGCACGCTGGCCATCGGCCAGACGCTGGTGATCCTCACCGCCGGCATCGATCTGGCGGTGGGCGCCATCTGCGTGCTCGGCACCATCGTCGCCGGCAAGCTGGTGCTCCTCGGCTACGATCCCTTGCTGTCGATGCTGTTCGCGGTGTTCCTGTGCACGCTCTCGGGCTTCGTTGCCGGAGCGCTGGTCAGCCGGCTCGATCTGCCGCCCTTCATCGTCACTCTCGGCACCCTCGGCATCCTGACGGCCGCCTTGCGCCTCATCTCCAAGGGCGGCGCCTTCCCGGTGCAGGACGATTTTCTCGGCCTGACCGGCAACACCTTCCGCGTCGGCAGCTTCGTGCTCACCTATGGCGTCATCGCCATGCTGCTGCTCTACGCCATCGTCTGGTATCTGCTCAACGAGACGCGCTGGGGCCGCCACCTCTACGCCATCGGCAACAACCCGGAAGCGGCGCGCCTCGTCGGCATTCCCGTCCGCCTGCATCTGTTGCAGGTCTACGCGCTGGCCGGCCTCATCTACGGCCTCACCGCCTGGCTGGCCCTCGGCCGCATTCCCAACGCCGATCCCAATGCCCTTCAGACGGCCAACCTCGATTCGATCACCGCCGTGGTGATCGGCGGCACCAGCCTGTTCGGCGGCCGTGGCGGCCTGGTCGGCACGCTGATCGGCGCGTTGATCGTCGGCGTCCTCCGCAACGGCCTGACGCTCGCCGGCATTGACCCGCTCTGGCAGGACCTCGTCACCGGCATCCTGGTGATCGTCGCCGTCGCCTTCGACCAGCTTTCCCGCAGGAGGCGCTGATGTCCGCGCTCACCGCCACACCGGAAATCGACGGTGCCCCCCGCATCGTGCTCGAGGCCCGCAACATCGTCAAAAGTTACGGCCATGTCGTCGCCCTCGACGGGGTCGATTTCGACCTGCGCGCCGGCGAGATCCTCGCCGTTGTCGGCGACAACGGCGCCGGCAAATCGACGCTGATCAAGACGCTGACCGGCGCCGTGGTGCCCGACAGCGGCGAAATCCTGCTCGACGGCCAGCCGGTGCATTTCAAGGGGCCGCTCGACGCCCGCCATCGCGGCATCGAAACGGTCTACCAGGACCTCGCCGTCGCCCCCGCCCTCGACATTCCGAGCAACCTGTTCCTGGGCCGCGAGTTGCTGGCGCCGGGCATCCTCGGCAGCGTCTTTCGCCGGCTCGACAAGCGGCGCATGCGCGAGGAGGCGGAAAAGGCCATGGCCGACCTGAAGTTCCGCCTGCCGTCGATCGCCAGTCGCGTCGAGAATCTGTCCGGCGGCCAGCGCCAGGGTGTTGCAGTGGCGCGCGCTGCGGTGTTCGCCCGCAAGCTGGCCATCATGGATGAGCCGACCGCCGCGCTCGGCGTGCGGGAAACCGGCCAGGTGCTTGAACTCATTCGGGCGATCCGTGACCGTGGCTTGCCGGTGGTGCTGATCAGCCACAACATGCCGAATGTCTTCGAGCTCGCCGACCGCATCTTCATCATGCGTCTCGGCCGCCGGGCGGCAGTCGTCTCGCCGAAGACCCACACCATGGCCGACGTCGTCGCCATCATGACCGGGGCCGTCAAGGTCGAGGCAGGTTGAGGGAAGATCTAGATCGCACCCACCTCGCCGTCGTCCGGCACGACGACGATGAGCGTGCCGGCGGCGTCGAGAGCAGCCTGGATATCGGGCGGCGGCGGCGCGTCGGTAACCAACGCGAAGACGCGCTCGAGCGAAGCGACCTTGACGAAGGCGTGGCGTCCGAATTTTCGACTGTCGGCTAGGACGATCGTCCGCCGTGCCGCCTCGATCATCGCGGCCATCATGGTGGCTTCGGAGAGGTGGCTGGTCCAGAAGCCGCTGGCATCGACGCCGCCGACGCCGATGACGGCCGTATCGGCGGTGATGGCTCCGGTACCGACGAAGCCGATCGGCCCCACTGTCACCTGGGCGCCGCTGCGGATTTCGCCGCCGAGCAGGTAGAGGTTGAGGATGGCAGCCGGTGGAACTGCCGACGGCAGCCCGAGATTGTTGGTGACGATGGTCAGGCGCCGCCGCATGTCCAATGCCGCGGCGAAGGCGATGGTGGTGGTGCCGCCATTGACCAGCAGCGTCTCACCGTCGGCGATCAACGCCGCAGCCGCCTGCCCGATGCGTGTTTTTGCCGCATGATGCGACTTCATGCGAAGATCGAAGGGGGTATCAGCCGTCGCCATGCTGGAGGCGGGAAGAGCGCCGCCGTGGATGCGGCTCACCAGTCCCTGCTCGGCCAATATGTCGAGGTCGCGGCGGATGGTGTCGAGCGATACATCGAAGCGCGCACTCATATCCGTGACGGTAATCTGCCCTAACTGCTGGGCAAGACGAAGGATGTCGGCGCGCCGTCGCGCCGGCAGCGTCGCATCCGAACCACTCTTCTCAAAGTCCTCTGTCGTCATCATAGCTCGGCCTGCTGCTGCAAACATCAAATTTGACCGAAACCTAGCATACCGGATTTGGGGCGACAAAGCAGCATCAAGACGCATCATATCGCAATTTATTGTGCGTGTTTTTGCTTGACACTTCGAGTTTATGCAGCTTTTATCAGCAGGCTCATGAGAGAAGTTTCGCCAATCGGACGAAACCCCGCGAGCTTAGGGAGAGAAACGCATGACTGACAATGACGATCATGTCGGCAAGCCCGCAGCTGTCGGGCGCCGTCAGTTCCTGAAAGCGGCAGGCATTACCGCAAGTGGCGTGCTGGCCGCGCCGGCGATCCTGAAGTTCACCTCTGTCGCCTCCGCCGCGGACCGCACCAACCTCACATTCGCCAGCGCCAAGTTCTTCGGCAAGCGTACCGTCGCCGAGATGGTGGATGTCTTCAACCAGTCCCAAAGCCGCATTCTCGTCCGTTACGACGAACTGCCGCCTCCCAGCTCTTCCACCGAAGTGCATCAGGGATTGGTGCAGCGTCTTGCCAAGAAGGATGGCTCGCCGGACGTCTTCACGCAGGACGTGGTATGGATCGCCGAGTTTGCCGGTGCCGGCTGGGCTCTGCCGCTCGACGAGTACGTCACTGCCGACGAAGCCGGCGCCTACTTCCCCGGCGTGCTGGCGGCCTGCAAGTGGCAGGGCAAGCTGACCGCCCTGCCCTGGTATGTCGATAGCGGCATGCTCTATTACCGCAAGGATCTCGTCTCCAAGGCGCCGGAGACCTGGGAGGAACTGGTCGCCGCCGCCACCGACATCATGAAGGCCGGCAAGGCGAAGATCGGCTTCTCCTGGCAGGCCAAGCAGGCCGAAGTGCTGATCTGCGACCTCGTGGAGTTCGTCACTTCCAACGGCGGCAGCATTCTCGGCGACGACGGCAAGACCGTGCACATCGCCGACGACGCGGCGGTGGAAGCCGTGCAGTTCATGTACGACACCATCGAGAAGTACAAGATCAGCCCGCCGGACGTCCGCAGTTGGGACGAGGAGCCGTCGCGCACGCCGTTCACCGGCGGCGATGTCGCCTTCCTGCGCAACTGGTCCTACGTCTATCCCATCTGTCAGGATGCCAAGGCCTCCTCGGTGGTCGACAAGGTCGGCGTGGTGCCGCTGCCGCATTTCGCCAAGGGCAAGAGCGCGGCCTGCCTCGGCGGCTACCAGTATGGCGTCAACGCCTCGACCAAGAACCGGGATGCATCGGTCGAATTCCTGAAGTGGCTGTCGAGCCCGGAGACGCAATTGCTGTTTGCCACCGAGCTCGGTCTCGCCCCGAGCCGGCCTGCCGTGTTCGACAGCGCCGAGCTCGGCAAGGCGCAGCCGTTCATGCAGACGCTGAAGCCGGTGTTCGTCGGCGCCACGGCGCGTCCGGTGACGCCGAAATACTCCCAGGTCTCCCTGGCGCTGCAGTCGGCCGTTTCCAAGGCCGTCACCAACGGCAACGTCGCCGACGCGCTCAAGGAAGCCAAGGCCAAGCTTGAGGGCATCGTCGGCGCATGACCACGCTTCCGTCGGTCGGCCTTGTGGCCGGCAGCCGACGGAGCAAGCGACTGACGCAGAGGAGCCGTGCCGAACGGTGGGCACCTCTGCTCTTTCTCCTGCCCGCGGCCCTCACCCTCCTCACCGTCTCCGTGTATCCGGTCATCGACGGCCTGCGCCTGTCCTTGCGCAACACCATGCTGTCGACCCAGGAAGACGCCTTCGTCGGTCTCTCCAACTACGTCCGTCTGACGGCTGACCCGGATTTCTGGTCGGCCTGGCGGCACACCATGCTGTTCACCGCCGCCTCGACGCTTCTCGAAACGGTGCTCGGCATGGCCATGGCCATAGTGCTTTACGAGACCTTCAAGGGGCGGGGCTGGGTGAGGGCCGCGATGCTGGTTCCCTGGGCCATCCCCACCGTAGTGACCTCGAAAATGTTCGGCTGGCTGTTCGACGGCCAGCACGGCGTGGTCAACTGGCTGCTCATGCAGACCGGCCTGATCGACGGCTACGTCAACTGGTATGGCGACAGCCAGACCGCGCTGCTCACCATCATCATCGCCGACGTCTGGAAGACGACGCCCTTCATGGCGCTGCTACTGCTCGCCGGCCTGCAGACGGTGCCGCATTCGCTGGTCGAGGCCGCGCGCATCGACGGCGCCGGCCCCTGGCAATGCTTCTGGTCGATCCGCCTGCCGCTGTTGTTCACCACGCTGCTGATCGCCGGCATGTTCCGCGCCCTCGACGCCTTCCGTATCTTCGACCTAGTCTACGTGCTGACGGGCGGCGGTCCGGCCGACTCCACCGAGGTGCTGTCGACCCTGTCCTACAAGGTGCTCTTCTCGGGGCTCGACTTCGGCTACGGCAGCGCGCTGTCGGCGGCCATGTTCATCACCGAGGCCCTCATCGCCCTTGGCTTCGGCCTGTTCATCGTTCGCCGCATGCGGCGCGACAACGGCTGAGGAGGAAAACCATGCTGTCGTCCTGGCGCGCCCAACTGTTGATCACCCGCATCGCGCTTTACATCGCCTCGGCGCTGATCGTCGTCTGGTCGGTGGCGCCCTTCCTGTGGCAGGTCTCCACGTCCTTCCAGGAAGACCGGCTGCTATCCTCGCCCACCCCCAACTTCCTGCCCTGGCCCGGCACGCTCGACCATTTCTACAACATCTTCGTCGAGAAGCAGTTTCACCTCTACATCGTCAACTCGGCCATCGTCGCCGGCCTCACCACCCTGTTCTGCCTGACCATCGGCGGCGGCGCCGCCTTCGCCCTCGCCCGGCTGCGCGTCTACTACCACTTCGGCATCCTGGCGCTGATCCTGTCGGTGTCGATGTTCCCGCAGATCGCCATCGTCGCGCCGCTCTACCTCGCCGCGTCGTCGCTGGGGCTGATGAACACCTACACCATCCTGGTGATCATCTATCTGTCGCTGGGGCTGCCCTTGGTGATCTGGGTGCTGTTCGGCTACTTCCAGACCATTCCCCGCGAAATCGACGAAGCCGCCATCATCGATGGCGCCGGGCCACTGCGCCTGCTGGTGTCGGTGATCCTGCCGATGTCGCTGCCCGGCTTCGTCACCACCGGTCTCCTCGCCTTCATCATGGCCTGGAACGAGTTCATGTTCGCCCTCGCCTTCACCTCGGGCGTCGAGCGCCAGACCATTCCCGTCGGCATCGCCAACTTCACCAACCTCTACTACGTCCCCTGGGGCGATCTCGCCGCCGCCTCGGTGGTGGTGACGCTGCCGCTGGTCCTCCTGGTGCTCGCCTTCCAGCGCTGGATCATCCAGGGGCTGACGCAGGGCGCGGTCAAGGAATGACGACCATGAACAGCCCCCTCGCCAACTCCATCCTGCCGACCGGCTGGCGCCACGCCTATGAGCGGCTCGCCGCCGACCTGCCGACAATCGTCGGCGCGGCAACCCGGCTCGTCACCGGCTTCGCCGTCTGTCTCGACCGGCGCATCGACCTGCACGCCGTGGCGCCGCTGCTGGCCGCGCATCCCGACGCTGGGGCTCGCCGTCTGTTCACCGAACTGATGGCGCGCGCCAAGGCCGGCCGCGGCGGCGAAATGCTGGTGAACAACTGGCCGGACGGCCCCGCCTTCTTGGATCCGCGCACGCTGCCGGGCGGCACGGCAATCGGCGGCACGTCGGCCCAGGCGGCATGGACGCTGGCAGCGATCGGAGCGCCGTCCCTGCTCGCCCTGGGCGAGGTCGGCCCTCAGGAACTCGCCGCGCTGCATGCCGGCATCGGCCTCGCCGAAAGCGAGACGGCGGTCGGTTCGCCCCGCCGTCGCTGGCCGGCGCTTTCCGACAAGCCGGCGCATTACATCATCGAATACACCGCCGGCCGCCCTCTGCCCGGTTTCGTGGCGGAACGATCGACCCGCATCATCGTCCGCTTCGCCGACGAAGCGCTGCATACGGACGCGAGGTTCGACCGCTGGGTCGCCGCCAACGGACATGAGCTGCGGGCCGGCCTGCTGTCCTCGCCCAACACCCTGCCGCTCACCGAACTGCCTGAGGCGCTTGCCCGCCTGTCCGCCGCCGCGCGCGATTGGCGGAGCGCCGGGCTGTCGGTCGTCCATCTGGAGCTTGGCGCCTATCCCTGGCCGGGAACGCTTGATGCCACGCTGAAAAGCCTGGCGCCGGAGGTGACGTCGATCGGCCTCAATCAGAACGAGCTGCGCGGCCTGGTGCCGAGCGACAACCCGCTGGCGCAGGCGGACGAGCTGTCGCGCCGCCTCGGCGTCGATCGCCTGGTCGTGCATGCCGACGGCTGGGCGCTGGCCGTCACCCGCGGCGACCCCATGGTAGAGATGGACGCCCTCGCCATGGGCTGCCTGCTCGCCGCATCCCGCGCCGAGGCCGGCCAGCCATCGTCGCGGCCGGCCATCCCCAAGGCGGCAAGCTTCGGCCCGCTGCCCGTGCCGCCCCTTTCGTCGCTGCCGGATGGCCGTCAGGCGGTTTGCGTCGCCGCGCCCTATCTCGAACGGCCCGCCTCGACCGTCGGCCTCGGCGACAGCTTCACCGCCGGCTGCCTGCTCATCCATTCCATCGCCAGCCACCAGCCCATTGTCGGCTCGGCCGGTCTTGCAGCCCCACGGAGACCGTAATGGCACCCGTTTCCCTCAGATCCGTCACCAAGGCCTACGGTGCTTTCGAGGTCATCCACGGCATCGACCTCGAAATCGAAGACGGCGCCTTCGTCGTTCTGGTCGGGCCGTCAGGCTGCGGCAAATCGACCCTGCTCCGCATGATAGCCGGCCTTGAGACCATCAGCCACGGCGAGGTGGAGATCGACGGCGAGGTGATGAACGACGTGCCGCCCAAGCACCGCGACATCGCCATGGTGTTTCAGAACTATGCGCTCTATCCGCATATGACGGTGGCGCAGAACATGGGCTTTTCCCTGCGCCTCGCCAAGGTGCCGGCGGCGGAGGCGGCCGAGAAGATCAGGGCCAGCGCCAGCATCCTCGGCCTCACCGACCTGCTCGACCGTTATCCTCGCCAGCTGTCGGGCGGCCAGCGCCAGCGCGTCGCCATGGGGCGGGCGATCGTCCGCAACCCGAAGGTTTTTCTGTTCGACGAGCCGCTCAGCAACCTCGACGCCGCCCTGCGCATGCAGATGCGGGTGGAGATCGCCGAGCTGCATCAGAAGCTCGGCACCACCATGATCTACGTGACGCATGATCAGGTGGAAGCGATGACGCTGGCCACCAAGATCGCCGTCGTCAACAAGGGCACGCTCGAACAGGTGGCAACGCCGGTCCGCCTCTACGAGCGCCCGCAGAACCTCTTCGTCGCCCGTTTCATCGGCTCGCCGCAGATGAACATCCTGCCGGCGCGTCTGGCCGGCGTCTCCGAAGCGCACCTTGCCGACGGCAGCGTCATCGCGCTGCGGCAGCCGGCGGCGCTCGGTGACGGAGCAAGCCTCAGCGTCGGCATCCGCCCGGAAGCCCTGCTGCTGTCAACCGACGGTCCGCTCGGCGGCCGCGTCACGCTGACCGAGCATCTCGGCGGCCTGACGCTGATCCACATTGCCCTCACCGACGGCACGCCGGTGGTGCTGCAGGCCGTCGGCGCCCCCACCGTCGCCATGGGCGACGTCGTCCGTCTCCGCATCGACCCGGCCGGATTGCACCTGTTCGACCCGGATGGCCGCCGCATCGCCGCTCCCAATGAAAGCTGATCCCCTTCCCCCATGTCGCCCCGAACAACCGGCGGCACCCCAAGCCCAAGCACCCAAGGAGAATTCAATGTTTCGCATGAATGCCAAGCTCGCCAAGATCCGGGCCGGCAACTACGCCAAAGGCGACTTCATCATCGCCGACGCCAAGGACGGCGACATGTCCAACCCGATTCCGGGAACCGGACCCATTCGCGACAAGGAGGGTAAGTTCGTCCGTTTCCGGACGCGGGCCGAGTTCCTGGACATGATCACCGAACTGGTTCGTCAGGACTTGCTCGATATCATGCTGGTGTCCTGCTCCAACCTTGAGCTGTTGCAGAAGGCCGGCGCCTTCAGGGACAGCCCGGTGCGGCCGGCCTTCCGGGCCAATGACACCACCGACATCTGGGGCGCCCGGCCCAACGGCTATGGCAAGCTCGGACCATCGCGTCCGTTCCGCACACCGTCCCTGAAGCAGATCGCCGAAGCCAAGATCGGCAACCTCGGGCTCTACTCGATCACTTTCGTCAATGACATCGAGGCCGACCTCAGGTCGCTCGAAGCCTTCAGCGCCTTCCGCGAGGACGCGGCGAAGAACGGCATCGAGTATTTCCTCGAGGTGTTCAATCCCAACGTCGAATGCGGCGTCGCGCCCGCCGATGTCGGCTCCTTCGTCAACGACAACCTCGCCCGCTGCCTGTCGGGCGTGCTGCGTGTCGACCGGCCGCAGTTCCTGAAGTATCCCTACAACGGCGCCAAGGCGCTGGAGGAACTTGCCTCCTACGATCCGCAGCTGGTGGTGGGCGTGCTCGGCGGTGGCGCCGGCACGACGCGCGACACCTTCGAGCTGCTATTCCAGGCCGAGAAATACGGCGCCCGCGTCGCGCTGTTCGGCCGCAAGATCAACCTTGCCGAGAGCCAGCTCGACATGGTCCGCCACATGCGCGCCGTGGCCGACGGCGAGTTGAGGCCGCTCGAGGCCGTCAGGTCCTACCACGCCGTGCTGAAGGAAAAGGGCATCGCCCCGGTCCGCAGCCTCGAGGACGACAGCGTCGTCACCGAGGCGGTCCTGAAAGCCGCAGCCTCCACCTGACGCTGCTTCCGAGGGCCTTTCGCCCGGAGCGATCCTCCCGCTCCGGGCGTTTTTTTGTCAAACAGATACAGACACGGACGTTGCAGACCCTCGCATGCGCAGGGCTAAATCGCCGCCTCACCTCTGTCCGCTTTAGAAAAAAATTCTACCCTATCGGGAAAATTCGCCTAATTTCCGCCCATACTGCCGGAGGGATTGATGCGAGGATAGGCAATCGGAATGATTTTCCTCTACCTCCGGAGCTTGAAGACGATGAAATCTGCTCTTGTCCTGACGGCCGTCGCCGCTGCCCATCTCGCATTCGCCGGCGTCGCCGTAGCCGCCGACGACCTCGCCGCCGTCAAGACGGCCGGCGTCCTGCGCATTGGTACCGAAGGCACCTACGCGCCCTTCACCTTTCACGACGAGAGCGGCAAGCTGGTCGGCTTCGATGTCGAGATCGGCGAGGCGATTGCCGGCAAGCTCGGCGTCAAGCCGGAATTCGTCGAGGGCAAGTGGGACGGCCTGATCGCCGGCCTCGACGCCAACCGCTACGACACCGTCATCAACCAGGTCGGCATCACCGACAAGCGCAAGGAGAAATACGATTTCTCCAAGCCCTATATCGTCTCCAAGGCGGTGCTGATCGTCCGCGCCGACGATGAGACCATCAAGGGTTTTGCCGATCTCAAGGGCAAGAAGTCGGCGCAGTCGCTGACCAGCAACTTCGGCGCACTGGCCACCGCGGCGGGAGCCGAGCTGGTTGGCACCGATGGCTTCGACCAGTCGATCCAGCTCGTGCTGACCAAGCGTGCCGACGCCACGATCAATGACAGCCTGTCCTTCCTGGACTTCAAGAAGCACAAGCCCGATGCGGCGGTGAAGATCGCCGCCCAGAAGGAAGACGCCGACGCCTCCGGCATCATCGTGCGCAAGGGCCAGGCGGAACTGGTCGCCGCCATCGACAAGGCGCTCGATGACATCAGGGCCGAGGGCACCTACCAGAAGATCGCCGACAAATATTTCGGCGAGGACGTGTCGAAGTAATCCAATCGTCGATCAAGGCTGTGTGACGACGTTGCATTTTCCGTCGCAATCGTCCTGAACTCGCCGGGGTGGCTGCCCGCCGCTCCGGCGCTTCCACGCGTTGTTTCCCATCCAAGGAGTTCCGAGGTGCCGTCCTGGCTTCATCTCATGGCGGAGTCGCTGCCCTCCCTGCTCTGGGCCGGGCTCGTCTTCACCATTCCCCTCACGCTTCTATCGTTCGCCTTCGGTCTGGCGCTCGGCCTGATTACGGCACTGGTGCGTCTGTTCGGGCCGCTGCCGCTCGCCCTGTTGGCCCGTTTCTTCGTCTGGGTGTTTCGCGGCACACCGCTGCTCGTCCAACTGTTCGTGATCTTCTACGGCCTGCCAAGCCTCGGCATCTATCTCGACGCCTTTCCGGCGGCATTGATCGGCTTCACGCTCAACGTCGGCGCCTACGGCTCGGAGACCATCCGCGCGGTGATCTCCGCCGTGCCCAAGGGGCAATGGGAGGCGGCCTATTCCATCGGCATGAGCTGGCGGCAGTGCCTGATCCGCACCATCCTGCCGCAGGCCACCAAGATCGCCGTACCGCCGCTGTCCAACAGCTTCATATCCTTGGTGAAGGACACCTCGCTCGCCGCCGCCATCACCGTGCCGGAGCTGTTCCAGGCCGCCCAGCGCATCGTCGCCACCACCTACGAGCCGCTGATCCTCTATATCGAGGCGGCGTTTATCTACCTTGCGCTGAGCTCGGTGTTGTCGCATCTGCAACAGCGGCTCGAGCACCGCTTCGGCCGCTACGGCGGCAGCCTGGAGGCGAATCCGTGATCGAGCTCAGGAACATCGCCAAGCGCTTCGGCGATACCACCGTTCTCTCCGGCATCAACGTCACCATTGCCGAGGGCACGGTGACGGCGCTGGTCGGACCGTCGGGCGGCGGCAAGAGCACGCTCCTGCGCTGCATCAACCTGCTGGAGATCCC
>JAGSYV010000140.1 GCA_018262505.1 Pseudomonadota bacterium | reverse complement strand
GGCGGAGTGAAGGACGGTCATTTGCGAAGATCCTTTTGGCGAAGAATCTTCAATCTAACCCCTTCATCCCGCTCTCACTCTAACTGTCGTGTACGGTGGCGTCCGTTAGGACGCACGACGATCTAGCCACGCACGCTCGCCTCGACGAGACCGATCAGCCCCTTCAGCATATCGATCGGTTCGGGCGGACAGCCGGGAATGACGAGGTCCACCGGGACAACCTCCGACACGGAGCCGATCACCGCGTAACTCTTGCCGAACACCCCGCAGCCGGCGGCGCAGTCACCGAGCGCCACCACCCATTTGGGGCCCGGCGTGGCCACATAGGTACGCTCAAGGCCTTCGCGCATGTTGGCTGTTACCGGCCCGGTCACCATCAGCACGTCGGCGTGGCGCGGCGAAGCGACGAAGCGCAGACCGAAACGCTCAACATCATAGTAGCTGTTGTTGAGGGCGTGGATTTCCAACTCGCAGCCATTGCAGGAGCCGGCATCGATTTCGCGGATCGATAGGCTGCGGCCGAGCCGAGCCTTGGCAGCCATGCCAAGTCGTTCGGCCAACGCCTCGATTTCGGCGTCAGAAACCGTCGGTGCCCCTTCGGTCACCGATCGCCGAAAAAGCCCCTCAAGCAGCATTCTACGCATGATGGCTCATCCGCCTCAAAGGTCGTGTCCGGAATAGGAGCAGTTGAAGGACTTGTTGCAGAGTGGGAAGTCGGCGACGATATTGCCCTCGATCGCCGCCTCCAGGAGCGGCCACTGGAAGACTGACGGGTCGCGTACGGCGCCTCGCAGCACGCCGCCCGTTTCATCGGTCCTGAGCCAGACCAGCACGTCGCCCCGAAAGCTTTCAATCATGGCGAGCCCCTCGGTGGCACTGTCGCGCGGCTCGTGTGCAAGCCCGCCGGCTTGCGGCACGCGCCGCTCGCGCAGGGCCGGCGCCAATGGATAGGCAATCGGCCCGGACGGCAGCCGGTCGATGATCTGCTCGATCAGTTCCAGGCTTTCGTAGACTTCGTCAATGCGCACCCAAATACGGGCATTCACATCGCCGTCCTCCCGCTTGGCCGTCTTGAAGTCGAGGTCGCCATAGGGGGGATAACCCGGCGCCTTGCGAGCATCGAAGGCGTGACCCGAAGCACGGCCGACCGGCCCGCCGGCCCCAAAGCGGCGGGCCAGTTCGGGCGAAAGGCAGCCCGTTGAGACGGTGCGATTTTGCAGCGATGTCGTGTTGTCGTAGAGTTCGACAAGACGGGGGAAGCGCTGGCGAATACGGGTGGTGAGCGCCCTGACTGGCGCGACGTCATCGAGATCGGTCGTAACGCCGCCCGGAACGATGCGATCCATCATCAACCGATGGCCGAATGCCGTCTTGCAGGCGCGCAACACCTCCTCGCGCAGTATGCCGCAATGAGCAAGCATGAGTGCGAAAGCCGCGTCGTTACAGATGGCGCCGATATCGCCAAGGTGGTTGGCAAGCCGTTCTAGTTCGGCCATCAGCGCGCGCAGCCATATTGCCCGCTGCGGCACGCCGACACCCAGTGCCGCTTCGGCCGCCCGCGCAAAGGCAAAGGAATAGGCCACCGTGCTATCGCCGGAGACGCGGGCCACCACCTTTGTCGCCGCTTCCAGCGTCGTGTTGGTGAGCAGCCTCTCGATGCCCTTGTGGACGTAACCGAGCCGCTCTTCCAAGCGCACGACGATTTCTCCGTTCGCCGAGAAGCGGAAGTGGCCGGGCTCAATGATGCCGGCGTGTACCGGGCCGACGGCAATCTGGTGCAGCGGCGGCCCTTCGGCCTTCAGGAAGGGGTAGGGGGCGCCGTCGGCTGAGGTCGCGGCTCCGGCGCCGAGCGGCGCACGGACGCCCCAGCGGTCATGATCGAGCCAGCGCCGGTCGTCGGGCAGTCCTTCGGGCACGAGGCCATGGAGGTCGACGATTGCTCGTTCGAGTCGCTGGGCCGGTGGATGCGTAAGGCCGACGGACGGGAAGCGGCCGTCGGATGTTGCCAGCGTCAGCACCATGAGCGCGCCGTCATCGTCGTCGAGCACGGCCATGTGTATGGCGGCGGGCTCGGCCCAAAGGCCCGAAAGCGTGGCGTTGCCAGTGGCGATCGCCAGTGTCGCCTGCCGCCATGTATCGGCATCGACGGTAATGCGCGGCCAGGGCTTCTGCTCTTCGATGGTCAGCGCGGCGTTGAGGAGGGCAGTGCGGAACGTGCTCATGGTCTCATCCCAGCATGCGCGCGACGTTCTGGAACCAGGCAACCAGCGGACCAGGCAGATAGAGGCCCGCGATCAGCACCAGAGCGAGATGAATGATGAGCGGCACCATCGACGGAGGTCGGCCGGCATCGACGACACTTGGCGACGGCGTGCCGAAGGCGACACCCGTCAATCGCCAGATAAGGGCGCCAAAGGCGAGAAGCAGGCCGATGACCAGCGGTATGGCGAGCAGCGGCTGGCGGGCGAACGTGGAGCTGACCAGCAGGAACTCGCTGGTGAAGATGCCCATGGGCGGCAGACCGGCAATGGCGGCGACGCCGACGACGAGGCTCCAGCCGAGTGTCGGATGGCTTTCGGTGAGACCACGAATATCGGCGATTTTCTGCGTTCCCTTGACCTGTGCCACCTGGCCGACGGCGAAGAAGATCGCCGACTTGGTCAGCGAATGCATGGTCATGTGCAGAAGGCCGGCAAAGTTGGCGAGCGGCCCGCCCATGCCGAAGGCGAAAGCGATGAGTCCCATGTGCTCGATCGACGAGTAGGCGAACAGTCGTTTGATGTCGCGCCGGAGGTACAGCATGAAGGCCGCGAAAATCAGCGATACCAAGCCGAGCGTCACCAGCAGCGGCCCCGGAGCTACCGCAAGGGGATTGGCGGCAAGCAGCATCTTGAAGCGCAGGAGCGCATAGAGCGCCACGTTGAGCAGCAGTCCCGACAACACTGCCGATATCGGCGTCGGGCCCTCGGCATGGGCGTCCGGCAGCCAGGCGTGCAATGGTGCGAGGCCGACCTTGGTGCCGTAGCCGAGCATCAGGAACACGAAGGCGACGTTGAGCAGCTCCGGACTGAATTTGGAAGCATTGGCGATCAGCGTCGTCCATACCATGGCGTCGTGGCCTTCGCCGATCACCGGTCGGGCGGCCATATAGATCAGGATGGTGCCAAACAGGGCGAGCGCGATGCCGACCGAGCCGAGGATGAAGTATTTCCAGGCCGCCTCCAGTGCCGCCTGCGTGCGGTACAGGCCGACCATCAGCACTGTGGTCAGCGTGGCGAGTTCGACCGCCACCCACATCAGGCCGATGTTGTTGGCCGTCAACCCGAGGTTCATCGAGAAGGACAGCGCCTGATACATGCCGTGATAGAAGCGGATGTAGCCGGGTTTCAGCCGACCGATCTCGATTTCATGACCGATGTAGCTCGCCGAGAAGATCGAGGTGGTGAAGCCGACAAAGGTACCAAGCACGACAAAGACGACGTTGAGATCGTCGACAAACAGGAAGCTCACCGTCGGGTCGGGCCGCTCGACGAGCAGTGTCAGCGCAAACAGGAAGGTGATGCCGGACGCCAGCATGTTGACGCGGGCGCCGAGCCGGTACTGCGGGATCAGGGCGAGAAGAAGCGCGGCGACGCCGGGAACCACAAGCAAGGCATCGATGGGGGCAAAGGGGAGCATGTGTAAAAGCGAACTCATTCCCGACCCTCCCGGAAATCGTCGAGGGCCTGGGTGTCGATGGTGTCGAAGCGCTCGCGGATGCGGAACAGGAACACACCAATGACGATGAAGGCGACCAGCACCGAGAAGGCGACGGAGATTTCGACCACCAGCGGCATGCCACGGGCGCCGGTGGCGGCCAGGACGAGGCCGTTCTCAAGGCTCATGAAGCCGACGATCTGGCTGATGGCATTCTGACGCGTCACCATGATCAGCAGGCCGAGCAGAATGACCGAGAGCGCCAGCGCCAGATCCTCGCGAGCGATCGGGTCTGCCTCGGCGGCGGCCGGCAGCATGACCACCATGGACAACGCCACGAGGCCGATACCCATCAGCATGGTCGGGCCGATGCCGCCCACCGTCTCGATATCGCGATGAACGCCGAGCCGCAGCACCATGTGATGGAGCGCCACCGGAATGATGATCGCTTTCAAAATCAATGCGATGGCGGCGGTGACGAAGAGATGCGGCGCCGACTGGACGTAGGCTTGCCACGCAACGGACAGCGACAGCACCACCGCATGCGCCGCGAATACGTTGAGCAGGCCGAGGATACGGTTCTGGTAGAGCATCATGAAGCTCACCAGCACCATGCCTCCGGCCAAAAGATGCGCAGCGTCGAGGGAAAAGCGTTCCATCAGAAGCTCCGCGAAACGAATAGCAACAGTGTGCCAAGGAAGCCAAGCATCAGCGCGCCGCCGACGAATTCCGGCACGCGGAACACCCGCATCTTGGCGATCGCCGTCTCGAACAAAACCATCAGGAAGCCGCCGATGGCCAGTTTGCCAACCCAGGTAACGACACCGACAAGCATGCCGAGGACGCCGTCGTCCTGCCGGGCCATGCCCCAGGGGGCGAAGATGCAGGCGATCAGCGAGATGTAGAGCAGGAGTTTCAGCGCCGCTGCGAGTTCGATCACTGCAAGGTGGCGGCCAGAGTACTCCAATATCATGGCCTCGTGCACCATGGTGAGCTCGAGATGCGTCGCCGGATTGTCAACCGGTACGCGGGCGTTCTCCGTCAGCGCCACGATGATCAGGCCGATCAGCGCGAGGCCAAGCGAGACGCGTAGCGTGCTGTGGTCGACCATGAACTCGGCTACCGTCGAGAGCTGCGTCGAGCCGGCCACCAGCGCCACCGTGAAGACGATCATGATCATCGCCGGCTCGGCCAGCGTCGCGAACAGCATCTCGCGGCTCGATCCGATGCCGCCGAAGGCCGTGCCGATGTCCATGCCGGCCAGCGCCAGGAAGAAGCGCGCCGAACCGAGCAGCGCGGTGATGGCAATCAGGTCGGCCGCCCAGGAGAAGTGCAGACCGGCGGCAAACGTCGGCACCAGCGCCGCCGCAACCCAGGTCGTGGCAAAAATCAGGTAAGGCGCGTTGCGAAACAGCCAGGAGGCATTGTCGGCCAGGACCGCTTCCTTGCGCACGAGGCGGAGAAGGTCGCGATAGGGCTGTACCACTGACGGTCCCTGCCGTCGGAGGAGGCGTGCCTTCACCTTGCGTGTGAATCCGATGAGGCCCGGCGCCAGCGCCAGTACCAGCACCATTTGGATGCCTTGGATGAGGATGGCGAGGATCAAGCCCATGTTGCCACCAGAACGAGGAGGAGAACCAGTGCTGCAAAGACGAGGCTGAGATAGCTGCGGATTGTCAGGAACTGCAGGATATTGAGCCGCTCGGCCGCATAGAGCACGGCGCCTTCGATCGGGGCGTAGATGAACTCCCAGATCAGATCGCGTAGCGACAGCGTCAGGCGTGCCGGTGCCATGTCGCCGGGCTGGGGCATGGTTTGGCTGATCTTGGCCCGGAAGGCGATCGGGCCAAACACCCGGCGGATCGGCTGAGCAAAGCTGTTGGCGGTGTATTGTGTCACCGGAGAAGCATCGGGAAAGCCGCAGTCCCAAGGTGGTGCGCGGCGCACGGCGCGCGAGGCGAAGTTGTGAATGACGCGGATCGCCGCCCAACTGGCCATCATGATGAAGAAGAAGACCAGGAAGCCGGAATAAGAACTGCGGCTCTCGGAGATCGGGATGATCGAGAGATGTGGCAGGATCGGCTGCTTCGGCATCGCGCCGGCGACGAGCATCTGCGAGACTGGCGACAGCGCATCGAGGAACGGGCCGGGGAAGATGCCGGCGATAAGACAGACGGCAAGAAGAGCATACATCGCGCGGATTTGCCAACGGCTGACCTCATGCGCCGTCTCGGCCGCCGGTGAGCGCGGCCGGCTCAGGAAGGTGATGCCGAAGGCCCGGACGAAGCAGGCGGCGGCGAGCGCCGCGGCGAGTGCCAGCATGGCGCCCGAGGCGGGTACCAGGAAGCGCAGCGCCCATTGCGGCAAGTCGGGGCTCAGGAGGATTGCCTGGAGGATCAGCCATTCCGAGACGAAGCCGTTGAGCGGCGGAAGCGCCGAGATGGCGAGGCAGCCGCCGAGAAACAGATAGGCGGTCTCCGGCATGCGGTGAACGAGGCCCCCGAGCTTTTCGATGTCGCGTTCACCGGTGCCGGTGAGCACGTTGCCGGCGCCGAAGAACAGCAGGCTTTTGAACAGGGAGTGGTTGAAAGCGTGGAAGATCGAGGCGGTGACGGCCAGCGCCGCCGCGCCAGCCATGCCGTTGGTCTTGAAGGCAAGACCGAGACCAAGGCCGATGAAGACGATACCGATATTCTCGACCGTCGAGTAGGCGAGAAGACGTTTGAGATCGCGCTGCAGAACGGCATGAAGCACGCCGAGCACCGCCGACCCCGCGCCCAGGATCAGCACGAGCACTGCCCACCACCACGCAGGCTCGCCGGCGAGGTCGAACACGACGCGGATGAATCCGTAGACGGCCACCTTGGTCATGACACCCGACATCAGCGCCGACACATGGCTGGGCGCCGCGGGATGTGCGAGGGGAAGCCAGACATGCAACGGCACGAGGCCGGCCTTGGAGCCGGCACCGAGCAGCATCAGCACCAGCACGAGACCGGAGAGCCAGGGCACGTGTTCGGCGGTGCGAATGGCCGAGAAGGCATAATCGCCATCCGGACCGGCCAGCAGGCCGAAGCCGAGCAGCAGCATCAGCGTGCCGAAGGAGGCCATCAACAGGTAGACGTAGCCGGCGCGACGGTTTTCCGCATCCGCGGAGAGAACCACCAGATTCATGCCGGCGAGGAAGGCCGGATAGAAGGGCAATACGCGGCCCGGTTCCTCCTCGTGGGCGCCATAGCCAATGGCGTAGAACGAGGCCACTACGGCGCCGAAATCGACAATGACGAGGAAGGCGGCGCTGAGCGGATCGAGGGCGAAATGCGCACCGATCCATGGCAGGCCGACCGGCAGATGAACGGTGCCCTGAAAGGCGCTGCCACCGAGAAGGGCAAGGAGACCACATATCAGCAACACGGCGGCAAGAACGAAGCTTGCGCCGTAGACGACGGGTGTCGCCCAGGCAACACGCCGGGCGGTGAGGATCGGCGCCACCACGGCGACGCCGGCAAGGCCGGCGACACTCAGAAGGGCCGCTACGATCGGCATTGTCACTTTCGTTCCCCGAATGGGTTTCGGGCCGCTTCCGGCGGCTCCATGGGATCAACGTGCGACGACGCTTGCGCATCCGCTCGTCGAGGCGCCGATTGACGCCGGTGAACTCGCACCGAGCGGTGCGGGGGCCGCTATCCCTACGCGACCGGTGTCGGCGTCGGGGGAAGCGGCTGTCGTGAAAGACTCAAGAATTGAGCGGAGCATATCGGCTCATCGTCGCGCCCGAAATTGTTTGTTGGTATTCAATCAATTCAGTTGGTCCGATGCCTGGCATCTGTTGCACGGATGTCGCGGCATATCGAGCGCTTATGAGCATTTCCCCGCGCCGCGTCAGACCGAGCGGCGCGGGGTAAATCCTCCCCGGGTCTGGAGATCTCAGCAGATACGCGGCAACTGCTCGCCGGCCAGCCAGTCGACGATGCGGCCGCCGCCGAAGCCGGTGGTCATCTGCACGAAATGCTGGTCATCCTCAACGACTTCGCCAATGATCGCCGCGTCCCCCCCGAGCGGATGCGACCGCATGGCGGCCACCAGCGTTTCCGCCGCCTCGGCGGCCACCACGGCGACGAGCTTGCCTTCGTTGGCAACGTTGAGCGGATCAAGGCCCAGCAGCTCGCACGCGGCGGCCACCTGCCGCTTGATGGGGATACGGTCCTCGACGATGCGGAAACCTACCCTCGACTGATGGGCGAGTTCGTTGAGCGTAGCCGCGAGACCGCCGCGCGTCGGGTCGCGCATCAGCCGTAGGTGAGGCCCGGCGGTTGCCACCATGGTTTCCACGAGGCCATTGAGCGCTGCGCTGTCCGATAGAATTTCCGTTTCGAACGTGAGGTTTTCGCGGCTCGACATGATGGCGACGCCGTGGTCGCCCATCGAACCGGAGACGATCAGCTTGTCACCGGGCCGCGCCCGGTCACCGGAGAGCATAAGGCCATCCGGCACCACGCCGACGCCGGCCGTCGAGATGAACACGCCGTCCGCCTTGCCGCGCTCCACCACCTTGGTGTCGCCGGTGACGATCATCACACCGGCTGCCTTGGCCGCCGCTCCCATTGAATCGGCAATGCGCTTCAGGTCGCCGAGCGGGAAGCCTTCCTCGATGATATAGCTGGCGGAGAGATAGAGTGGCCTTGCGCCGGCCATGGCGAGATCGTTGACCGTGCCATGCACGGCCAGCGAGCCGATGTCGCCGCCCGGAAAGAAAATCGGCGATACGACATAGCCGTCGGTGGTCATCACCATGCGGCCGCCAGCGGGCGTTGGAAAACTCGCTTGGTCATTGCCCTGTTCGAGCAACTCGTTGCCGAAGGCGTCCTTGAAGATCGAGGAGATCAGCTCGGCCATGGCTCGACCGCCGGCGCCGTGACTCATATCGACACGACCGGATTTCAGGTCGAGCTTGCGGCGAAAGGTCTTTGTCATGCGCTTCTCCGCAGGCCGGCATCCGTCTGTCGGGTGCGGAAGCGGCCATAGGTCCAATGGGCGGCGCAAGCGCCTTCCGACGACACCATGCAGGCGCCGGTCGGTGTTTCCGGCGTGCAGACCGTGCCGAACAGGCGACAGTCGGCCGGCTTCTTCTGGCCGCGCAGGATGGCGCCGCATTCGCAGGCCGGATTGTCCTCGGCCGGCTGCGTCTCGATGGCGAAGCGCTTCTCGGCGTCATAGAAGCCGTAGGCATCGCGCAGCTTCAGGGCACTCTTCGGCACGGCTCCCAGACCGCGCCATTCGAAGCTGTCGCGCAATTCGAAAACCTCGTCGCAAAGATCGATGGCGACAGGGTTGCCCTCGGTCCTGACGGCACGGATATATTGGTTTTCGACGTCCGCCCGCTGCTCGTTGACCTGCCGCACCAGCATCAGGATGGCGTACATCACGTCGAGCGGCTCGAAGCCGGCAATCACCACGGGCTTGCGATAGTCGCGCGCGAACACCTGGTAGGGTTCCATACCGATGATGGTCGAGACATGCGACGGGCCGACGAAGCCCTCAATGGCAATCGGCGGTTCATCCGGCGTCGGCGGCATGTCGAGAATGGCTCGCATGGCGACCGGCGTCAGCACGTGGTTGCAATAGATCGAGAAGTTCGTGAGGCCCTTGGCCTCGGCCGTCTTCAGCGCCACGGCGGTTGGCGGCGTCGTCGTCTCAAAGCCGATGGCGAAGAACACCACTTGCCGGTCCGGGTTGGCCTCGGCGATGCGGATGGCGTCGAGCGAGGAATAAATCATGCGGATGTCGGCCCCAGCCGCCTTGGCCTTCATCAGGCTGAGACCGCTGGAAGCCGGCACGCGCATCAGGTCGGCATAGGTGCAGAGCGTAACTTCAGGACGCTTTGCCAAGCGAATGGCGTCGTCAATGCGACCGATCGGCAGCACGCACACCGGGCAGCCGGGGCCATGAATCATCCGCACGTTCTTCGGCAACAGGTCCTCGATGCCGTAGCGGGAGATGGCGTGCGTGTGGCCGCCGCAGAACTCCATGAAAGCATAGGAGCGCTCGGGGCGCACCTCAGCGGCAATGGCGGCGGCGATGCCGCGCGCCTTTTCGCCGTCGCGATATTCGTCGACGTATTTCATCTTGCACCTCCGGCGACGAGCGCCACGCCGCGTGCCTCATCAAGCAGATCGAGCGTGCGACGCGCTTCGTCCGGATCGACCTTGGACAACGCGTAGCCGACGTGAACGATGACATAGTCGCCAACAGCGACGTTCTTCACCAACGCGACGGAAATGGTCATCGACACGCCATCAAGGCTGATCTTGGCCATGTTGTCGGGCAGGAGCTCGGTGACGAGGGCGGGAACGGCAAGGCACATGGTCAGGTCTCCGAGAAAGCTCGGCGCGCGAGAACGGCCTGTCCGAAGGAAAGGCCGCCATCGTTGGCCGGCAGGCGCCGGGCGAGGAGGGGAGTAAGATTGGATTGGGAGAGCGCGACCGAAAGACCCTCGGCCAGCACACGGTTCATCAGGCAGCCACCACCGAGCGCGATCGACTTGAGGCCGGTGACGGCGGCACCATGGCGGGCGAGGGCGGTGAACCCTGTGACCAGAGTGCCGTGGAAGAGAGAGGCTCCGACGCGTGCATCGGGGCGGGTGGCGGCGAAATGGGTGAGAAGCGGCACGAAGGATAGGGTGCCGTCCTTCAGCGTGAAGCCTCCGGCGAGCGCGACAGGTTGGTCGACCAGCGCCTCCAGTTCCATCGCCGCCTGTCCCTCGTAATCCTGCACCGCACGTACGCCGAGCAGCGCTGCCACGGCGTCGAACAGTCGGCCGAGCGAGGTGGTGGAAAGCCGGTCGGCGCCCGAGGCGACGCGATCGGCGATCGGACCAGCCAATGGCCGGTCGGGAAAAAAAACAGCGGCGAGGTCGGACCGGCCGAGGGAGGCGAGGGCGCCGACGCCCATACGCCACGGCTCACGGGCAGCACGATCGCCGCCGGGGAGAGGTAGCGATGCAAGGTGACCGAGACGGCGATGGCTCGCCCCGTCAACCACGAGCAACTCACCACCCCAGGCGCCGCCATCATCGCCGAGGCCATGGCCGTCGAGAGCGAGACCCAACACTGGACCAGTATGATCGGCTTCCGCCGCCACGGCCGCCACATGCGCGGCGTGATGCTGGATGCACACGACCGGCAGGCCGAAAGTCTCGGCCAACTGGCTGGAGCGATAGTCGGGATGAAGATCTGAGGCCACCAGCTCGGGTTTCACGCCGACGATGTCGATGAGATGCGCGATTGTCTCGCGATAGAATTTCAGCGTCTCGGCCGTGTCGAGGTCGCCGACGTGCTGGGAGACGAAAGCCTCGCGGCCGCGTGTCAGCGTCACCGTGGATTTGAGATGCGCGCCGAGGGCGAGCGTCGCAGGTCCGTCTTCAGCGAGGGTGACCGGTTCCGGCACGTAGCCGCGCGCCCGGCGCAGGAAGGAGGGCGCACCGGCGATGATCTGTGTCACGCTGTCGTCGGCGCGCACGACGATGGCGCGGTCGTGCGTGACGATCATGTCGGCAATGCCGGCGAGACGACGGGTCGCGTCCTCGTCGTCCACCACCAGCGGCTCACCACCGGGGTTGGCCGAGGTGGCGACCAGTACGAAGTCGTTGGCAGCGTGCGGATCGTGGCCGGAGAACGCATGGTCGGCGAGCGCCGCGAACAGCAAGTGGTGCACCGGCGCATAGGCCAGCATGACGCCGACGCGGGAAAGGCCGGGCGAAACGGCGGGGGCCAGCACACCAGGCTTTGCCTGCATCAGCACAATGGGCCGGGCAATCGAGGAACAGAGGGTCAGCTCCTCTGGCGAGGCTTCGGCCACCGTGGCAATCGAAGAGCGATTGGCCACCATCACCGCGAAGGGTTTGAATTCGCGCGCCTTCCGTGCCCGGAGCGCCGCGACCGCCTCGGCGTTGCGGCCGTCGCAAACGAGATGGAAGCCACCGATGCCTTTGAGCGCCACGACGCGGCCGGCTCGGATCGCCGCAGCAATCTCGGAAACGGGATGGCTCAGCTTTGGCCCGCAGGCGGGACAGGCGACCGGTTCGGCGTGGAAACGGCGGTCGCGCAGGTCCGTGTAGGCCGTGGCGCAGTCCGGGCACATCGGGAAGGAGGCCATCGACGTCTGTCGCCGATCGTAGGGCAGGTGGCGGGTGATGGTGTAGCGCGGGCCGCAGTGGGTGCAATTGACAAAGGGATAGGCGAAGTAACGGCTTGCCGGCTCGAACAGCTCGGCAAGGCAAGCGTCGCAGGTGGCGGCATCGGCGACGATGCGCGTCATCATCTCGCCGTCGAGGCTTTCACGGATGATAAAATCGCTTTCGCCAGCGACCGGGATCTCCTGGCGATGAACGGTGTCGATACGGGCGAGTGGCGGCGCCTCCAACCTGAGGCGCTGGGCGAATTCCTCGACGCGCGCGCCCTCCACCTCGATGGTGACCCCGTCAGCGCCGTTGCGTACATAGCCGGCAAGACCGCATTCCGTGGCGAGCCGATGCACGAACGGTCGCATGCCCACGCCTTGAACAGCGCCGTTCACCTTGAGGAAGAGGCGCGCCACGGAGGCGAAGGCGTTGGGAGTGGGCACGGCGGTCATCGTTTCGTCAGGCCCGGACGGCTGCTGCGGTGCGGGAAAGCGTCGCGCGCGCCTCGATCCAGGCATAGAAGGCAGCCATGCCCTCACCAGTCTCAGCCGAAACCACCAGCGTTTGCAGGTGCGGATTGACCCTCAGCGCGGCGGCGAGGCATTTGCCAACGTCGAATTTGAGATGCGGCAACAGGTCCGCCTTGTTGAGGAGCAGCAGATCGGCGACGGCGAACATGTCTGGATATTTCAGCGGCTTGTCCTCGCCCTCGGTAACCGAAAGCACCACGACCTTGTGCGCCTCCCCGAGATCGAAGCCGGCTGGGCAGACCAGGTTGCCGACATTTTCGATGAACAGGAGCCCGCCGGGCTCTGCCTGGATGTCGTCGAGGGCCGCGCCGATCATGCCGGCTTCGAGGTGGCAGCCCTTGCCGGTATTGATCTGAACCGCGCGAGCACCGGTTGCCCGGATGCGTTCGGCATCATTGTCGGTCTGCTGATCGCCCTCGATGACGGCGATGGGAAACCTTGCTTTGAGATCCTCGATGGTGCGGACCAGCAGCGTCGTCTTGCCCGAACCGGGCGAAGACATCAGGTTGAGCGCCAGCGTGCCCGTGGCGGCAAGGCGCGCGCGGTTCTGCAGGGCCGCGTCGTTGTTCTTGGCGAGAATGTCGCGTTCGATGCGGATCACCCGTTCGCTATCGACGTCCGGCTGGTGCACGGCGGCAAGCGGCGCTGCGTGCACGGGATGGATTCCGTGATCATGCGCATGGTCATGGTCGTGATGGTGCCCATGATCATGCTCGTGCGAGTGGTCATGGTGGTGATGATCGTGATCGTGGTTGTGATCATGGTCGCGGTGTTGATCATGTGCATGGTCGTGCAACTCGGCTGGCGTCTTGCCGTTGATCTTGTAGCCGGTACCGCCCGAGCCACAGCCGCAATCCTTGCACATCACTCTACCTCCAGTTCGCGCAGCTTAAGCTCGTCGCCTTGCGTCATCTGCACGTGGCGGCGCCCGCAGTCCGGGCAGGCACCAAAGCGTTCGGTCATAGGCACCGTCTTAGCACACTCGAGACACCAGCCATTGCCGGGAACGCGCTCGATGATCAGCCTTGCATTCTCCGCAAGGGTACCGTGGCTGACGGCTGAAAAGCAGAAAGCCAGGGCGTCGGGATCAACATGGCCGAGCACGCCCACTTCCAAGACCACCGCTCGAATGCGCGCCGCGCCATTCTTCTTCGCTTCCTCGACGGCGATTTCGACGACCGCCTCGCAAAGCGACATCTCATGCATCGGCCGCCCCTTTCGGAACGACATCCACCGCTACACAGGGAGAGAATTGCGCCGCCAGCCGGGCAATCGCTGCTATGGCATCGCCGCCCGGCCGGAACCCGAAGAGGGCACGCGCGAACGGTCCGTCGGGATGGAAGTTCCATTCCGTGGGAGCGACAACGCGGGCGTCTCGGAGCCGTCCATCTCCTTGCACCACCGTCCAATAATATAACCTGCCGCGTGGACTTTCCACTGAGGCGTATCCCGTATTGTATTGCGTCCGATTTGCAGTGAGCCAGTCGCCAAAACCTCGTTCATTACCGGCGCTGCCCAGCAGAACGCCGAGCGCCTCTTCCGCCTCGACAAGGCGAGCCGCGTCGGTCGCGCCCGGTATTGCCGCCGACCAACCGAGGCGGGCTGCCGGTCCTGTTTCAGGACGCCGGCCGGGAAGAGACGGCGTGGCGGAAAAGTCGATATCGGCCTCAAGCGCGGCCATGATGGCCGCATCGTCGTCGGCGGTCAGGGCGTCCGGCGGGGAGGGATGATGCGGCAGCACCGGCAACCAGTCCGGCACCAGGCCGAAGGCCGAGCCGATGGATCGAATATCGTCGCCGGCAATGCCGGTTCGCGCCGTCTTGCGGGCGGCTTCAAGCGCATCGCGCACAATCGGGAAGGCTGTGACCGGCGCGAGACGGACCAGCTCGCGAAGATGCTCGGCGATCCGTTCCGCCGCCAAGCGCATGCGCCAGCGCTCAGCCTCCTCCGCTCCGAAGGTGCGATGACCTGCCACCGCCGCGGCAAAGGTCAAGGCGGCAGAATGCGATACTCCACAAACGGCGTTGACCAGCCCCACGGCCTCGACCGCCTGTTCGATCGGCCGGTCGGTAAAGCGCGACGCCAGCGACAGGGGGCGTGCCGAACGGATCGACGCCTCGGTAACCACACCATCCGTCAGGGAGAATTCGACGGTGATCCGGCCGGCATCAAGGCCACTCATTGCCTACTCTCCGGTGCGCCATGTCCAAAGCCGAGGAGACGTCGACGGTCTAGATTGACGGACAAGGCGCTGATTTCCGATGGGTCGGCTTCGCCCAGCAACTCATCGAGCGCGGCGAAGGCCACGGCCTCGGCCCCCACTTGATCGTCGAATTCCTCCATCGGCGAGAACAGGGATGCGGCGCCATAACGGCCGCCGTCTTGCATCGACGCCACAACGAAATCGACGTCGCCGGCGGGGAGTTCGAGCCGCAACGTGACGCCGTCGGGCGGCAGTTTGATTGCCGCGTCAGGTATGGCGACCACATTCATGCACCAAGGCGTCACCACCGCGGCGAAGCGGAAGCGGCCGAAACGCCGGGCCGGCGTCACCATCACGGCGAGCACCGGATTATGAATGGGAAGGCCGACCATGCGAGCATCGGCGGCGCGCCAGAAGCCTTCGAGACGGCCGACGAGTTCCTCATCATCAAGGCTGGACAAAGGCGCATCAGCGGTCATCGTCGATCCTCAGGAACTTGAGCTTTGAGCCGTCGCAGTGAGGGCAACGCCAGTCGTCCGGCAGTGCTTCAAAGGGCGTGCCGGGCTCCACCTGCGCCACGTCGTCCCCTTCAGCCGGATCATACACCGTCCAGCAGACGCCGCATTCCCAGCGTTCGCCCGGACTGTCGGTCATTGGAAGTATGCCTCGCCAATCTCGCGGAGGCGGACAGCTGAATCGCGGAAATCCTCCACGGCCGCCTGGGCCGCTGCCGGCACATCACCGATCTCGATGGTGTCGAGCAGGATGGCGTCCATGGCGCTGAAGAACTGCACCGACCAGACATTGTGGATCGCTGTCGCCTGAACGCGGCAACTTCCATAGCCGCGCGAGACGATTTTCACCGGCCCGGTACCGAGTCGGTCGACGAGAAGATCGAGGTCTTCCGGCGTCATCGGCAGAAGCACGGCCGGCGCGTTCATCATGCCCTGAGGCAGATCCCCGAGGGCGAGGCGCGGCAGTGTCATCGCCGCAGCGCGGCGCACGGCCTGGGGAACCGCCGACACCTCGGCATAGTCGGCGATAATAGCATTGTCGGTGCCAACAAAGCGGACACGCCAGAGGCCGGCAAACACGCTCTCGACGATCTCGGCCACCACGCCGTCCGGAAGGGCCACCGTCGCCGCCACCTCACCGTCACCGAGAATTTCGTTGAACAGCAACCGCTCTTCATCCGAGAGAGAGGAAAGGTCGAACAACAGGCCGGGCGCCGCTTCGGTCTGGCGAACGAGGGCGTCCGCCATTTCCGGAAGGAGCCGCGCGACATTGGGGCAGCGGGCAATCAGCGCCTCGGCATCGGCCGTCGCCAGGAAGGCGAGGGTGCCCGTGCCGGTGGTTCGGCCGGTCGTCGGGAATTCCATCGTCATACGTCGGCCCTCCGGGCACCCGTTGTGATCTCGATGCGGCTCGGAGCGGAAAATACCGCTGCGTCCGGTCGCAGAGCGGCGCCGAGGCGATCAAGATAATCGCTCCAGTCGCGGATGCGTGGCAATACGTCGAGTAAGGTTTGCCCACGTAGCACGACCAACGACGGAAAAACCTCGACTTGGCAGCGGGCCTTCAGCGCCGCTTCAGCCGAACGGGCGATGACGCCGGCACGGAAACGGCCGGGGAAGGCGGCAAGCAGCTCCGGCAGCACCACGGCCACGTCGCCGCTGTCATTCCGCTGGTCGGGATCACCGCTGAAAAACAGGAGCACATGTTCCGGTTCTCCCGCTGCCGGCGCCAGGAAGGCGTCCAAGCTTTCGGCGTCGATGGTCGGCAGGCCATGATGGCTGGCGAGGGCGGCAATCAATGCGGACATGTTTTTCCGTTTCCTCGTCGGGTCAGAGGCGTTCGGCCTCACTTCCTCAAATGTTCCGGCAGTTGCGGCTCGCGGTCGATCAAGTCGGCGAACAGATGCTCGAAGTCTCGACCTTCGGCGGCCGCAGCGAGGCCGTCGAGCGCGCGCTCGATCGCCCCGGCCTCTTCGTCGTCGAGCACACGCACGGCACTGTCGAGATGCACGAGGAGCCGCGCACCCACCTGCTGCCGGCCGACCAACAGCGTCGACACGCGCCGCCGCTCGCCGTGCCATTCGCAAAAGGCGGAGAAATCGTCGCCATCGATGACGGTCATTGGCAGGCCCAGGCACATGGATTGGTTCCCCTAAACCAGACCGACACGAGGCCGCTCGTAGGCGGCCCGGTCGATGTCGTTGGCGAGCAGACCATCCTCTGGGGGCAGGGGAACCGCACGTCGGGCCGGCGCGACGCCCCAGCTTGCGAGAATCTCCATGGCTGCATCCAGCGCCGGCTCGATACTCGTCGACACCGGCGCCGTCAGCGGGCCACCCCAGTCCTCAAGATCCAGCGGTTGGCAGCCGATCAGCACGATGTCGCGCGGATAATGGCCCATCAGGTCGGCTGCCGACAGCACTTCCTGGAAGCCGGTCTGATGCAGACTCATCTTCTTGGCGCCGGTAAACTTGGGAACTTCATCGCCTGTCACCACCTTCAGCGTGCCGGGCTGAAGGCCATAGTCGATGGCATCGAACACGAGAAGGCGCTCTACCTCGGCAATGCGGTTGACGAGGTAGAGCCCCTGAGTACCGCCATCGAGCAGTTCGACCCCCTCGGCCATCTCATAAAGCCGATGAAAGGATTCGACGGCACGGACGCCGAAGCCTTCATCGGCCCAGAGAATGTTGCCGATCCCCAAAACCAGCACGGTCATGCCGCTCAGCCCTCGCGCTCGTCGCGGAACTGCCGCTCGCCGGAGATCATGGTCGAGATCATCGTCTGGCGGCTCATGATGTCCTCGCGCACCGCTGCGTAGATGTGGATGATGGCAAAGATGACGATCACCCACATGCCCAAGTGATGCAGGGTGTGGACATCCTGTGAGTTCGGCCAGATGTCGAACACCCAGCCAAAGACCTTCGCCTGCCAGCTGTCGCGGCCAGCGCCCTCGGAATAGAGCGCAAAACCCGTGATGATCATGCCGAGGTTGAACAGCGTGAACATCGCGAACATCGCCGTATGGGCGAGCGGGTTATGGCCGATGTATTTGTAGGGTTCCTTTTCGAGAAACAGATACCAGCGCGTCTCGCGGAGGACGCCTTTCCACCAGGTCTTTTCCCAGACCGGCAGATAGAAGATCTGGCGGGAGTATTTGTTGCCCCAGAAGGACCAGAGGATGCGGGCCAGGAAAGCGACGGCAAGTACCTGCCCGGCAGAGAAATGAGCAAAGCGGATGTAACCGAACAGGAAGCTATCCGATGCCTCGCCCGGCATGGTCGGCGGTGGCGAACCGATGAAATAGCCGGTCACCGCCAGGATGGTGATGCAGAGAGCGTTGCCCCAGTGCCAGAGGCGCACCGGCGCCTCGTAGACGTAGATGGAAGGACCGGAGACCATGACGTCGTCGGTGGCGTCCATGACGCCGGTGAGCATCTTCGCTTCATTTGCCATGGCTTTGCCCTCAGCGGACGGTAACGGTGGCCATATCCTGCCCGTCTTCGCTCATCACGTGGGTGGAGCAGGCAAGGCAGGGATCGAAGGAATGCAACGTCCTCAGAATCTCCAGCGGCTTTTCCGGGTCCGCCATCGGCGTGTCGAGCAACGCCGCCTCGAAGGCGCCGATGTTGCCTTGCGGGTCGCGGGGACTACCGTTCCATGTGGTTGGTACGACCGCCTGATAGTTGTCGATCTTGCCGTCCTTGATCTTGATCCAGTGACCGAGCGCACCGCGCGGTGCCTCGGTGAAGCCGACGCCCTTCGCCTCCTTCGGCCATGTATCGGGCGTCCACTTGTCGGTGTTGGCGGTGGAAAGGTCGCCGGCTTTGATCGTGGCGACGAGCTTGTCCTGGAAGTAACGCAGCTGATGCGCGGCCCATTGACATTCGAGGGCTCGCGCCGCTGTGCGACCCAACGTAGAGAACAGCGCGGTGAGCGGCAGGCCGAGATCGGTCAGCAGCTTGTCGACCGGCTCCTTGAACTCGGCCTTGCCCTGCGCGTAACCGATGATGTAGCGGGCGAGCGGCCCAACCTCGACGGCATGGCCTTTCCAGCGCGGTGACTTGATGAAGGAATATTTCGCCGCCTCGTCCAGTGCCTCGATGTTGGTCTTGGAGCCGCGGGCGTTGGGGCCGAGTTCGAAATGCGGCTCGGTCACGCCATCCCAGGGATGCAGGCCCTTGGTCTCGTCCGGATACTTGTACCAGGAGTGGGTGACGAACTCCTGCACCTCATCAGGAGCGGTCAGGTCGACCGGGTGGATCTCGTCGAGCTTGCCGTTCAGGATCACGCCACGTGGCAACTTCAGCGAGGCCTCGCTGTAGTCGTTGGCATGCTCGGGAATGTCGCCATAGCTCATCACCGAGGTCGACGACAGGCCGCCGCCATGCAGCCAGTCCTTGTAGAAGGAGCCGATGGCTTTGAGATCAGGCAGGTAGACCTGTTCGGTGAAGGCGATTGCCTGGTCGATGATCGACGAGACGAGGTTCAGCCGTTCCATGTTGATGGCGCCGACCGCGCCGGTGCCATCGACGTTGATCGGCGACGGTACGCCGCCCACCAGCCAATTGGGGTGCGGGTTCTTGCCGCCGTAGATGGTGTGGATCTTGACGATCTCCTTCTGGAAATCGAGCGCTTCCAGATAGTGGGCGACCGCCATCAGGTTGGCTTCCGGCGGCAGCTTGTAGGCGGCGTGCCCCCAATAGCCGTTCTTGAACGGACCGAGCTGGCCGCTTTCCACGAATTTCTTCAGCCGACCCTGCAGGTCTCGGAAATAGCCGGGTGACGAGAGCGGCCAGTCGGAAATCGACTGGGCCAGCGCGCTGGTCGCCTTGGGGTCGGCCGACAGGGCCGAGACGACATCCACCCAGTCGAGCGCATGCAAGTGGTAGAAGTGGACGAGGTGATCGTGCACCTGCAGCGTCAGCTGCATGATGTTGCGGATCGAGTTGGCGTTCTCGGGAATCTTGATGCTCAGGGCGTTCTCGACGGCGCGCACCGAGGTCAAGGCATGCGTGCCGGTGCAGAC
>JAGSYV010000239.1 GCA_018262505.1 Pseudomonadota bacterium | reverse complement strand
CTTCCGCGTCTTCCTGCAGATGGCGGTGGTGCTGACCTATGGCGCCGCCCAGCCGGTGGTGAAGGTCGGCCGCATCGCCGGCCAGTTCGCCAAGCCGCGTTCCAAGTCGACCGAAACCATCAATGGCGTCGAGCTGCCGTCCTACCGGGGCGACATCATCAACGGCATGGATTTCACGCCGGAATCGCGCATTCCCGATCCGCAGCGCCAGGAAATGGCCTACCGCCAGTCGGCGGCGACGCTCAATCTGTTGCGTGCCTTCGCGAGCGGCGGCTATGCCAATCTCGACAACGTCCACAAGTGGACGCTCGGCTTTGTCAAGGGCACCCAGTCGTCGCGCTACCAGGAGATCGCCGATCGCATCAGCGAGAGCCTCGCTTTCATGCGGGCCTGCGGCGTGCATCCCGAAAGCGTCTCCGAGATGCGGACGACCGACTTCTACACCAGCCACGAGGCGCTGCTGCTCGGTTACGAACAGGCGCTGACCCGCGTCGATTCGACGACCGGCGACTGGTACGCCACCTCCGGCCACATGATCTGGATCGGCGATCGTACCCGCCAGCCCGGCCATGCCCACGTTGAATACTGCCGCGGCATCAAGAACCCGATCGGCCTGAAGTGCGGCCCGTCGCTGGCGCCGGATGAGCTGATCCGCCTGATCGACACGCTGAACCCGGAGAACGAGCCGGGCCGGCTGACGCTGATCACCCGCTACGGCGCTGACAAGGTAGGCGACTACCTGCCGGCGCTCATCCGCGCGGTGCAGCGCGAGGGGCGGTCGGTTGTCTGGTCCTGCGACCCGATGCACGGCAACACCATCACGCTCAACTCCTACAAGACGCGGCCTTTCGACCGCATCCTCAAGGAAGTCGGCGCCTTCTTCGACGTGCACGCCGCCGAGGGCACTCATCCCGGCGGCATCCACGTCGAGATGACCGGCCGCGATGTCACCGAATGCACCGGTGGCGCCGTTGCCATCTCCGGCGAGCAGTTGTCGGATCGCTACCACAGCCACTGCGACCCGCGTCTCAACGCCGACCAGGCGCTGGAGCTGGCCTTCCTGGTTGCCGAGCGCGTCAAGAAGACGCGCGATGGCCGCGAGCCCGTGGAATGGGCCGTCGCCGGCGAGTAAGGGGCCTCTCGCCGTAAACCCATAAAGACAAAAGGCGCTCCGAAAGGGGCGCCTTTTGCATTGAAGGAGACCACATGACCGTTGAATTATTCACCTTGCCGCCGACCGCGGGCGAATTTGTCGAGCTGCGCGCTGCCTGCGGCTGGGGTGCCGTCGAGATGGCAGTCGCCGAAAGAGCGCTCGCCGCCGGACTGGTCAATGTCGTGGCACGCGACGGCGGGCGTCTTGCTGGCTTTGGCCGTGTGGTGGGTGACGGCGTGCTCTATTTCTATGTTCAGGACGTCATCGTTCATCCCGACTTCCGAGGGCGGGGCGTCGGCCGCCTGATCGTCGAGCTGATGCTCGCCGAAGTTCTGAAACGGGCGCCGGTCGGGGCCACCATCGGGTTGATGGCGGCGGAGGGCAAGGAAGGCTTCTATGGAGTTCGGCTTCACTCGCCGCCCACCGACCGGCTGGGCGCCGGCATGACCCGCTTTGTGCTTCAGGAGATTGCGGCGTAAACGGCCGTCAGCGGCCGTTCTCGTCCTTCAGCGTCTCCTTCTGGGTGATCAGCCGCGCCGAGTGCTGGCCGGACATGAAGATCCACAGCCAACTCCACGCCACGGCGAAGCGGCTGCGCGTGCCGATCAGGAAATAGATGTGGGCGAGGCCCCACACCCACCAGGCGATGGCGCCTTTCAGCTTGATCCAGCCGAAGTCGACAACGGCGCGGCTGCGGCCGATGGTGGCGAGGTTGCCCTGGTGGCGATAGACGAAAGGTCCCGGTGATGGTCTGCCGCTCAGGCGACTGCGAATGACTTTGGCAACATGCGCGCCCTGCTGCTTGGCGGCGGGTGCGACGCCGGGAACCGGCTTTCCCTCGGCTGTCGTTACCGAAGCTGTATCGCCGATCACGAAGATATCCGGCGCGCCTGGCACGGTAAGGTCGCGCTCGACGATGGCGCGACCGGCCCGGTCGGCCGGCGCGCCCAACCATTCGGCCGCCCGCGAGGCTTGCACGCCGGCTGCCCACAGCACGGTCTTGGCCGGAACGAACTCCTCGCCGATGCGAACGCCTTCGGCCGAAATGTCGGTCACAGGCGTGCCGGTTCGGACGGTCACGCCGAGTTCGGCGAGGGCCTTGGCGCCATAATCCGACATATCCGGTGTGAAGACCGGCAGGATGCGCGGCCCCGCTTCGATCAGCAGGATGCGGGCGCTGCGCGTGTCGATTTCGCGAAATTCCTCGACCAAAGTTCGATGCGCCAGTTCGGCGATGATGCCGGCCAATTCCACGCCGGTCGGGCCACCGCCGATGATGGCAAAGGTCAGCAAAGCCTGCCGCTTCTCCGGATCGGTCTCCAGTTCGGCCCGCTCGAAGGCCAAGAGCACGCGGCGGCGGATGGTGGTGGCGTCCTCCAGCGTCTTGAGGCCGGGCGCGAAGGCCTCCCATTCGTCGTGGCCGAAATAGGCGTGGCGGGCGCCGGTGGCCAACACCAGTGTGTCATAGGCAATGGCGCTGCCATCCCTGAGCAGCACGGTCTTTGCCTGCCGGTCGACGCCGGTGACGTGGCCAAGCACCGTCTTCACCTCCGGCCGGTCGCGGAATAGGCGGCGGATCGGCCAGGCGATTTCCGAGGTGGCCAAGAGCGTCGTTGCCACCTGATAGAGAAGGGGCTGGAACAGGTGATGATTCCGTCGGTCGATCAGCGCGATATCGACCGGCACGCCCTTGAGATCGAGCGCAAGTTGCAGTCCAGCAAATCCAGCTCCGACGACGACGACGCGATGGTTGGCCATGAAGGGCTCCAATTCCCGGTGACGATGATCTCCCGGCACTGCCACGAGAGGCCCAGCATGGCGAGCGCCACCCTGACGTCAAGAAACATCGCCTTCAACCCATTGTAAGTTCGGCTGAAAATCGGCGAAAGACGGCCGAAGGGCGGAGAGAACGGGCAATGCCCCCAAACTGTCGCGACCAAAGTTGTAGCTGAGGTGCCGGGCGGGACAGTTCAAGGGACAGGAGGAAATAGGCAAGGAGCGCGATTTGAAGGCCGGTTGCTCGGAAGACCAAGGCAATCCCTTCCAATTTTCTCCCAAAAAGCGTCTTCTGCACCTGCTCGGAGACCGTCGTCAAACGGCTCACCTAAACCAATTACAATCTTGACATCCGTGCCAGTTCGCATCTTTGCAGCGTCACACTGACGGTCTATAGAACGCTCGGGTTCTCTAAGGAATTCGACCCCAATCCAACTGGGAGTGCATCGCACAATGACAGCCATCATCGATATCGTCGGTCGCCAGATTTTCGACAGCCGCGGCAACCCCACCGTCGAAGTCGACGTCGTTCTGGAAGACGGCTCCTTCGGCCGCGCCGCCGTTCCGTCGGGCGCCTCCACCGGTGCCCATGAGGCGGTCGAGCTGCGCGATGGCGGCTCCCGTTATCTCGGCAAGGGCGTGACCAAGGCCGTCGCCGCCGTCAACGACGAGATCTACAAGGCGATCGCCGGCATGGATGCCGAAGATCTCCTGGCCGTCGACAAGGCCATGATCGAGCTCGACGGCACCCCGAACAAGGCCCGCCTCGGCGCCAACGCCATCCTCGGCGTGTCGCTCGCCGTCGCCAAGGCCGCCGCTGAGGCCGCCGGTCTGCCGCTCTACCGCTACGTCGGTGGTCCGAACGCCCACATCCTGCCGGTGCCGATGATGAACATCGTCAACGGCGGCGTGCATGCCGACAACCCGATCGACTTCCAGGAATTCATGATCCTGCCG
>JAGSYV010000238.1 GCA_018262505.1 Pseudomonadota bacterium | reverse complement strand
GGCGAAGATGCCCATGCGCTGGCCACGGCAGCAGGTGGCGAATGTATTAAGGACGCGCACGCCGAGATCGATCGGCTCGCCCACCCGCGCCCGCTCGGCCGCTTGCGGCGGCGAGGCCCTGAATGGCATCTCGAGCGGGCCCATCGGCAACGGCCCCTTGCCGTCGATCGGTTCGCCGAAGGCGTTGATCACCCGGCCGAGCCAGCCCTCCGATGGCCTGATCGACGCCGACGAGGTGATGATCGTCGCCTTGGCGCCGAGACGCACGCCCTCCATCGAGGCGAACGGCAGGCAGAGCGCCTTGCCGTCGCGGAATCCGACCACTTCCACCGGCACCTGGGCGCCACCGAAACCGCTGACCGACAGGCGGGCGCCGACGCTCATTTCCTGCACCGGGCCGGCCACTTCCACCAGCATGCCCTGCACGCTGGAGACGCGTCCGTAGATTTCGAGCGAACGCAGGGCGGCGATTTCAGCAGCGAGCCGGTCGAGAGGCATCTGCGGGGCTTCCGAGCAAAAGGTTTCCGAATTGATTCGGATTTCCTGACCAGTGTAACGCTTCGTTAAGGTCGGGCGTTAATACTTTGCTTAAGAGTGCGGCGGCGACCGACCGGCGGCAACCGGGGTGTGGACAAGGAATCTTCGTGGAGTCGGCAGAATCGCTTAGGCAAATATCTTAATTTGCTGGATGAGGATAACCGAAGCCATTTTATCGTTGATTCCTAAGGACCTGCCCGACCTTTCGTCGGATTTTCGTCAAAGTGCTTGCGGCCGAGAATCATTGTTTGTTAACCATTCGGGACTAGCCTTGGATCTGAGAGCATACGTCCGGCGGAAGACCGGACACGCTTCCGACAGAAAGTCGGGCCCGAGGCCCTAGAAAAAGGGGATAACGGAATGCGAGTTTTGCTGATCGAGGACGACAGCGCGACCGCACAGAGCATCGAGCTGATGCTGAAGTCTGAGAGCTTCAACGTCTATACGACGGACCTTGGCGAGGAAGGCATCGACCTTGGCAAGCTCTATGACTACGATATCATCCTGCTCGACCTCAACCTACCGGACATGTCCGGCTATGAGGTACTCAGAACTCTGCGCGTGTCGAAGGTCAAGACGCCGATCCTGATCCTCTCGGGTCTCGGCAATATCGAAGATAAGGTGCGCGGTCTCGGCTTCGGCGCCGACGACTACATGACCAAGCCGTTCCACAAGGACGAATTGATCGCCCGCATCCATGCCATCGTTCGCCGCTCCAAGGGCCACGCCCAGTCGGTCATCGTCACCGGCGACCTCGTGGTCAATCTCGACACCAAGACCGTCGAGGTTAACGGCAATCGCGTGCATCTGACCGGCAAGGAATACCAGATGCTGGAGCTGCTTTCCCTGCGCAAGGGAACGACGCTCACCAAGGAGATGTTCCTCAACCATCTCTATGGCGGCATGGACGAGCCGGAACTCAAGATCATCGACGTGTTCATCTGCAAGCTTCGCAAGAAGCTCGCCAATGCCACCGATGGCCGCAACTATATCGAGACCGTCTGGGGCCGTGGCTACGTGCTGCGCGAACCCGACGAGATCCAGGAAGCGGTCTGACACGATCCGACAGAACGGGCAGCGGCGCGTTTTTCCCCTTTCGCGCCGCGCTCGGTTTCGCCCCGGCTTTGGCCGGGGTTTTTGTTTTTGTACCAAGATGCATTGAAAATGCCTCTTGGTATTCCGTTTGCCGATTTCTCATGCCCCTGATGCAAATGAGAAATCGGCAATAGCCTCAATGAGCGGATGCGCCAGCATCTTCGCAAATTGATAGCGGCTCGCTATTCGACCGACTTGAAGGTCCTGGGCAGCGCCATGCTGTCCTCGCCACCGGTCTCGGCCCGGATCCAGGCGGCAACCCCCCGCCCGGCATCGGCGAGCGCCGCCACCTCGATGGCCGGCTGCTGATAGGGATGGTTGGCGACGATCGCCGTGAACAGCGACTCCACGAAATCCTCGCGCGTTTTCATGGTGACGATCACCTCGCTCTCCTCGTTGATCTCGCCCATCCAGCGATAGACGCTGCGCACGCCCGGCACGATGTTGGCACAGGCTGCGAGGCGCCGCTCGACGACGAGGCGGGCGATGACGAGGGCCGTGGCCTCGTCCGGACAGGTGACAGTGACGATGCGTAGGTCGTCGACAGATTTCGACATAAGCTCTCCCGCAACTTCAGGACGTTACCACGCCCGCGAGAATCGCCGGCAGCGAGGCACGTTTCCTTTTCCACAAGGCCATGCTAGAGCATATCCCACGAAAGTGGACCCCCATTTGCGGCGGGCGCATCGTCCGGATGCCGGCAATGGCAGGGGGCGGCGTGAGCCGGCCGGAGCCAGACGACTGACGCGACGGACCTGATGCCGCAAAACGGACGCCCTTCCTTCGAGCACCTTTGCTTCGTCGCCAGCGATACACCCGAGGCCCAGGACGCCAAGGCGCGGCTCGCCGCCGAATACGGCAACGTGCCCGCCGAGGACGCCGACACCATCGTGGCGCTGGGCGGCGATGGGCTGATGCTGCAAACGCTTCACCGCTTCATCAACACCGACAAGCCGATCTACGGTCTCAACTGCGGCTCCGTCGGCTTCCTGATGAACGAGTTCCGCGTCGAGGGGCTCCGGGAGCGTCTGGCTGATTCGGTGGTCACCGCGCTGCACCCGCTCGCCATGGAGGCGACGACGGTCACCGGCGATACCCACCTCGCCCACGCCTTCAACGAAGTGTCGATGATGCGGCAGACCTATCAGGCCGCCAAGCTCAGAATCTCCATCGACGACAAGGTGCGTCTCGAGGAAATGAGCTGCGACGGCGTGCTGGTGGCGACGCCGGCCGGTTCGACCGCCTACAACCTATCCGCCCACGGCCCCATCCTGCCGATGCACGTGCCGCTGTTGGCCGTCACGCCGATCAGTGCCTTCCGGCCGCGCGGCTGGCGCGGTGCCGTCATTCCCGATCGCTGCTCCATCGTCATCGATGTGCTCGAGCACGAGAAGCGACCGGTTTCCGTCGCCGCCGACCACCAGGAGGTGCGCGACGTGCTGCGCGTCGCCATCAAGGCCGACGTGCGGCAGCGCAGCCTCATTTTGTTCGATCGCAACCATGGCTGGGAGGAACGCATCCTCACGGAGCAGTTCCGGACCTGAGGGCGCAACGTTTCCTTAAGCGGCGGCGGCGACAATCGCCTCTTGCGGCTCTTCGCCGTGTAGTCGACGGAACCACGCCGATGTCAAAGCCTTCCGACGTCCCTGAATACATCGAGGCCAAGAACGACCTCCGCAAGAAGGTGCGGGAGATTCGTCGTCGCTCGCCGGCCGACGATCCGGTGAAGCGCGCCGAG
>JAGSYV010000031.1 GCA_018262505.1 Pseudomonadota bacterium | reverse complement strand
GCCGCGCCTCGTCGCCCCTCGACAGGGCCTCATCTCCGCCACCGTCGATTTCGTCGAGGAACTCGGCGCTAACAGGGTGATCCATCTCGACTGGGTCGGGCAACGCCTCGCTGTGGTGCAAAACGATCCGACGCACCTGCGTCCCGGCGATACGGCCGGCGTGAGCATCCCGGACGAGGCAGTCCAGCTTTTTGCGACCGAGACCGGGCAGCGTCTCGACCGCGGCGCGTAGGCGAGGGCGCGGCCCGCTTGTGCACGGCAAACCTTTGAATTTGTTATGGCGAGTCAGGTCAATCGATGACCCGAGTTGCATTGCCTCCGACCGAAGCGGCAACACATTCATGCCCGAATAGGATGCACCACGACGCGCAATCCGTCTTGTTTCCCGAAGGCTTCGCCGCTAGGTATTTTTATCGGTTTGCACAGCCATAACAGCCGCAACCAGAGGGGATAACATGAAACTCTCACTCGCAGCCGGGACCGCCGTCCTGATGATGTTTGCCGCGGGCACGGCCTCGGCCAGAACTTTCACGATCTCATGGTGGGGCTATAACGGCGACAAACTTCAGGCCAACATCATCGAGCCGTTCAAGAAGTTGTGCGGTTGCGACGTCGTTTTCGAAACCGGCAACAATGCCGATCGGCTGAACAAGCTGAAAGCGCGAGACGGCAAGGGCGTTGATGTCATTTACTTGACCGACAGCTATTCGCAGCTCGGTATCCAGGGCGGGCTTTTCCAGAAGATCGACCGCTCCAAGCTTCCCAATACCGAAAAGCTCTACGATCTGGCGGCGGACCCGCAGGGTGGTTATGGCCCCGCCTACACGATTGGCCGGGCCGGAATTGTCTATGACAGCGCCAAGGTCAAGCCGATCACCTCGTGGAACGATCTGTGGCGCGAGGATCTGAAGAGCCAGATCTCGCTGCCGGACGTCACCACGACCGCCGGTCCGATGGTTGTCGTCGAGGCGGGCAAGCACGCCGGCGTCGACGCCTATGCGAATCCCGACGCAGCTTTTGCGGCCGTCGAGGCGCTCAAGCCGAATTCGGTGAAGAATTACCACACTGGTTCCGAGCTGGTGAATCTGGTCTCCACCGGAGAGGCGTCGGTTGCCCTTGCCCAGGATTTCACGCTTGCCTCGCTGAAAAAGGCCGTGCCGACCATGGTCTGGGCGGATCTTTCCGAGGGTGACATCGCAACGCTCAACACGATCAACATCCCGACCGGCACCGAAAACGTCGATCTGGCCTACCAGTTCCTCAATTTCGTGCTGTCGACCGAGATCCAGCAGATCGAGGGCGAACAGGGTGTCGATGCGCCGGTCAACAAGGAAGTGAAGCTCACTCCGGAGCAGGCGTCGATCTGGACCTACGGGGCGGAAGCCATTGGCAAGCTGAGCCAGATGGACTACGCCAAAATGAATGCGGTCAAGACCGACTGGATCGATCGCTGGAACGAAATCTTCGGCATGTAACGGCAATTGACGGCCGCTCTGTTCCCCGCGCGACAGGGTGGCCGCCGACTTCCTCTGTGGTGCCCATGTTGCACCCATGAGAGAGAGCAGACGTCCGCATGAATTCTCGTTTGCAAGCTTGGTTGCTGGCTCTTCCCGCGACGTTTTTTGTCGTCGTCTGCCTCGGCTTGCCGGTGCTTTCGACACTGGCGACGACTTTCGGTGAACCGGCCGGGCCGTTCGTCACCTACATCCAGTTCTTCACGTCCGGCTTTCGCCGCGCCGTTCTCTTGCGAACCATAGAAGTCGCGGTGATCACGACGGCGATTTCGCTGGTGGTCGGCTTTGCCACGGCTTGGGTGGTGGCGCGGTCGCCGGGACGGATCAAGAGCATTCTGATCATTGCTGCGGTGTTCCCGCTGTTGACCTCGGTTGTGGTGCGCTCTTTCGCCTGGATGGTGATTCTGGGCAAGAATGGCATCATCAACAAGGCGCTTCTCGCCCTCGGCATCCTCAATGAGCCGCTGTCGATGCTCTATACCGAGGGATCGGTTATCGTTGCCATGGTCTACCTGTTCGTGCCGCTGATGATCCTGACGCTGGTTGGCGTTCTGGAAGGCATCCCGCAGGATCTGACCGATGCCGCCGCCTCGCTTGGCGCACCGCCGTCGGCCGCTTTCCGTCAGGTCGTGCTGCCAATGGCCGTGCCGGGGCTGATCGTTGGCGCGGTTCTGGTTTTCACCGGATCGTTTACCTCCTACGCCACCCCGCAGCTTCTGGGGGGGGACCGCCAAACCATGATGGGCACTTTCCTTTATCAACGCGCCATGGTGACCTTCGACTGGGTTGGCGCTTCGACAATCGCCGCCGTGATGGTGGTCGTTACCATCGCAACGGTTCTTCTCATGTCGCGGCTCGCGCGCAAGCTCAACCCGGTCGTCGGATGAAAACGCGTATCCATCCCGCGCTGATCGCTTTTTCAGTGTTCACCTTTGTCTTTCTGATCGGGCCGCTGATCATCATCATCGGCACGGCGGTATCCGACACGACCTTCCTGACCTTTCCGCCGCAAGGATTTTCGATGCGTTGGTTCGCCAACATCTTCGAGGTCTCGGCCTTCCCCCGCACCATGGTGACGAGCTTTACGCTCGCCGTGCTTGCCACCACCTTGTCGCTGATGGTTGGCGTGCCGGCGGCCTACGCGCTGGCGCGCTTCCGGATCGAGCTGCCGAAGTTTCTTGCCAATGTTTTCGTGCTGCCGATCCTGGTGCCGGAAATCGTGCTCGGCTTTTCGCTGCTGAAATCGGTGGCAACCGGCGTGGGGGCGTCGATCTGGACGAGCCTGCTGATCGGCCACGCGCTGCTGGTTCTGCCCTATTGCGTGCGGGTGGTTGGCGCTTCGCTCAATTCCTTCGACTTCTCGGTGGAAGAAGCGGCCGTCTCGCTCGGCTGTCCGCGTTGGAAGGCGTTCTTCGTCGTCGTGCTGCCGAATATTCGCGCGGGAGTCATCGCCGCCTTCATCCTGGCGTTCATCACCTCGATCAACGATGTCTCGGTTTCGATCTTCCTGACGGGGCCGGGCATTTCCACCCTGCCAATTCAGCTTCTCGCCCATATGGAGCAGTTTTTCGACCCGACGATCGCCGCCGTCTCGGTGCTGCTGATGGGTGTCACCGTCGCCGTGATGACGGTGGTGGAATGGACGCTCGGCCTGACCTTCCTAACGAAATGACCCTGATCTCATGACCGTCTCGCTCACACTCGCTCACGTTTCGGCTCATTACGGAAGCACCCAGGTGCTCGAAGATCTTTCGCTTGATGTCGGCGAGGGCGAGCTCGTCTCGCTGCTCGGCGCGTCCGGCTGCGGCAAGACGACAACGCTGCGTCTTGTTGCCGGGTTCCTGCGGCCAACGGCAGGCACGATCAGCCTCGGAGCCCGCAATATTACCGGTGTGGCGGCGCATGCCCGCAATATCGGCCTCGTCTTTCAGACCTACGCCCTGTTCCCGCATCTGAGCGTGCTCGACAACGTCGCCTTCGGATTGCGCCAACGAGGCATGGGTACCGCCGAGCGGCACGGAAAAGCGCACGAGATGATCGAGCGGGTCGGGCTGACCGGCCTGGCCGACCGCTATCCCAGCAATCTTTCCGGTGGCCAGCGCCAGCGGGTCGCGCTCGCCCGGGCGCTTGTCATCGAACCTCCGCTGCTGATGTTCGACGAACCCTTGTCGAATCTCGACGCCAAGCTGCGCGTCGACATGCGCGTCGAAATTCGCCGCATGCAGCGGGCCGCCGGCACGACGGCGCTCTACGTCACCCATGACCAGGAAGAGGCGTTCTCGATCTCCGATCGCGTCGCAATCATGCATCGGGGCCGGATCATGCAGCTCGATGCGCCCGAGGTGCTTTATTCCAGGCCCGCCAACGCCTTCGTCGCCGATTTCGTCGGTTTCGGGAACATGATCCCGCTGGAGGTCGCCGGCGAGGACGATACGCGCGTGATCGCCCGGATGGCCGGCGGCGCGACTCTCAGTCTGCCGAAGGCCGATTTCTCGGTGCCCGGCCGGAATTTCGTGCTCGCCGCTCGCCCGGAGGGGCTTGGCGTCAGCCAAGGCGGCGCCGGCATTCCGGCGACCCTCGGCCTGAGGACCTATCTCGGCCGCGCCTATCAGTATCGCTGCACGACCGATGTTGGAGAGGTGATCGCCAACGGACCGCTCTCCGATCCGCTCGAACCGGGAAGCAACGTGACGCTCGTTCCGCAGCCTGACCAATGTTGCCTGCTTCCGGCAGAGACCGCATGATGATCACCCTCACCAATGCCCGCATCCTGACGATGGACGAGGGCCTGCGCGAATATGGCAAGGGCTGGATTCGCATCGAGGACGGCCGCATCGCTGGGCTTGGCGACGGCCTGCCCCCCGAAGGGCCGGGCGAAACGGTCGACATGGGCGGCGACCTCGTCATGCCAGGCATGGTCAATTCGCATTGTCATATGACCATGACGCTGTTCCGAGGACTTGGTGAGGACGTCGACGACAGGCTGTTCCGTTACGTGCTGCCGCTGGAGCGCAAATGCATCACGCCGCGAACGGTCGAAATCGGTTCGCGCCTCGCTGCGCTGGAACTGATCCGCGGCGGCGTCACAACGGTTGCCGACATGTATTACTTTGAGGCCGTCGTCGGCCGGGTGATCGCGGAATCGGGCATGCGTGGCGTCGTCGGCCAGACGCTCGCCGACTTCGACACGCCGGACCACAAGACCTTCGACAAAGGCTTCGCACTGACCGAGGAATTGGTCGACACCTTCGCCGGACATCCGCGCGTCACTGCCTCGATCGCGCCGCATGCCCCCTATTCGACCGACATACCGGTCATGGCGCGGGTTGCGAACTGGTCGGCCGCCCATCCCGACGTACCGGTACAGCTGCACATGGCCGAAATGGTCAGCGAGAACGAATGGGCGGAAAAGGCCTATGGCCTGCGGCCGGTCCAGGTTGTCGACAAGGCAGGTCTTCTCAAACCGGGGCTGATCGCCGCCCACTGCCTTTTCGTGACCGATGACGACATGGACCGGATGGCCGAACAGCAGGTTCGGGTCGCCCACAACGCCCGCTCCAATGCCAAGGCCGGCCGCGGCATCGCGCCGGTGGAGGCGATGCGCCGACGCGGCATCCCGGTCGGGATCGCCACTGACGGACCGATGAGCGGCAACACGCTTGATCTGTTTTCCCAATTCGCCCCTGTCTCGATGTTCCAGAAACTGCTCGGCAACAGCCGCAAGCCGATGCCGGCGGCCGAGGTCGTGCGTATGGCAACGCTGGAGGGCGCCAAAGTCCTTGGCATGGACAAAGAGATAGGCTCGCTGGAACCCGGCAAGCAGGCGGATCTGATCCGCATTTCGCTCGCCGATCCGCGCGTTCTGCCGGTTTACGATATCTATGCGACGCTGGTCTTCGCAGCGATGCCAGGCGATGTCCGCGACGTCATGGTCGCCGGAAACTGGCTGATGCGCGGCCGCCTGGTCGAAACGCTGGAAAGCGACAAGGTGGTGGCCGACGCGCTTCAGGTCGCCGCCGAATTCACCGCCCGAATAGAAGAAATCGACCGGAGAAAAGCGTGAGCACCGAGGACATTCTCGCCTATGTGGACAAGACGATCGACGACCGGCTCGCCCGACTTTTCGACCTGATCCGCATTCCGTCCGTCTCCACCGACCCCAGCCACGCCGAAGACTGCAAGCGCGCCGCCGAATGGCTTGCCGCCGACCTTCGATCCTTCGGGGCCGATGCTTCTCCGCGCGAGACCGTCGGTCATCCGATGGTCGTCGGTCATCTGCCCGGAGACGGTCGGCGCGTGCTGTTTTACGGTCATTACGACGTCCAGCCGGCGGACCCGCTGGAGCTTTGGGAGACCGATCCCTTCGAACCGGTTTTGCGTCCTATGCCCAATGGCGACACGCAAATCGTTGCGCGCGGCGCCTCCGACGACAAGGGCGCGCTGATGACCTTTGTCGAGGCCTGCCGGGCCTGGACGGAAGTGCGCGGCGCGTTGCCGATCGGTGTCAGCTTTCTGTTTGAGGGAGAGGAGGAAAGCGGCTCGCGCTCTCTGGTGCCCTTCCTTGACAAGACCGCGCCGGAACTCGCCTGCGACGCGGTGCTGGTGTGCGATTCCGACATGTGGGATCGGAAAACCCCGGCTATCACGACCATGCTCCGGGGCTTGGTCGGCCAGGAACTGACGATCACCTGCGCCGACCGGGATCTGCATTCCGGCATGTTCGGTAACGCGGCGCGCAATGCGCTGACCGTGCTTACCGACATCCTTGCCTCCTTGCGCTCGCCGGATGGCGGCGTGGCGATCGAGGGGTTCTACGACGGCGTTTCCGAAGTGCCCGAAGCGGTGAAGAACATCTGGTCGCGTCTGCCATTCGACGGAGAAGCCTTTCTTGCCAATGTCGGGCTGAAGATCCCTGCCGGCGAAACCGGGCGCAGTGTCCTGGAACAGATCTGGTCGCGGCCGACTTGCGAGATTCACGGCGTCTGGGGCGGCTATATGGCCCCCGGGTTCAAGACGGTGATCCCAGCCAAGGCACATGCCAAGATCTCGTTCCGTCTGGTTGCCGGCCAGGACCCGCAAAAGATCCGCGATGCCTTCCGTGCCCATGTCGCGGCGCGCCTGCCCGCCGACTGCGCAGTGAAATTCGAGGATCACGGCCTCTCTCCCGCCATTTCCATGCCCACCGACAGCAAATGGATGAAGGGCGCGCTTGGCGCGCTCGCCGAGGAATGGGGCGATGCAGCCATCGCCGGCACCGGCGGATCGATTCCGATCGTTGGCGCACTCAAACGCTACCTTGGCGCCGATGCGCTGCTGGTCGGTTTTGCCAATTTTGACAACCGCATCCATTCGCCGAACGAGAAATACGATCTGTCGAGCTATCGGAAGGGCATACGCTCCTGGGTGCGGATTCTCGACCGACTGGCCTCGGCATGACAAGGCGCGTCATCATCGATACCGATCCGGGCATCGACGACGCCATCGCGATCCTGTTCGCGCTTGCCCATCCGGAGCTCGATGTCGCGGCGGTCACCACGGTCGCCGGCAATATCGGGATCGAGACGACCACGCGCAACGCCTTGCGCATCCTGGCGCTTGCCGGACAAGGCATCCCTGTCCATCCTGGTGCCGGAAGGCCGCTGAAGCGCGGTTCGAGGACCGACACTCGCATTCACGGTGTGGATGGTCTTGGCGGCGTTGCGTTCCCGGAGCCTGAAGAACCGGCATCCTCGGAACCGGCGCACATGGCGCTCCGGCGGCTCATCGCGGACGCGCCGGCCGGTACGATCGACATCTTGGCGCTTGCCCCGCTGACAAATATCGCCCGCTTCGTTGAAGAGGCGCCGGATGTCGCGCGTCGGATCGGCCGGTTGATCGCGATGGGCGGAGCGGTGCGCGAACCCGGCAATGTCGGACCGCGATCGGAATTCAACATCGCCCACGACCCGGAGGCGGCTGAGATTGTGTTTTCGGCGGGCTTGCCGCTGACGCTTGTCCCACTCGATGTGACCCGCCGAGTCCGAGCAGATGCGGTCTATCTCGCGAGATTGGCCGCCCTCGGCACCAAGCAGGCACTGGTCTGCCGCGATCTGATTGCTGCCTATTTCACCGGAACATCCGGCGGCGAAAGCCGGCCATTGCACGACCCCTGCGTACCGCTCCTGGCGCTACGCCCGGATCTGTTCGCCACCCATTCGATGCGGCTCTCGGTCAATCTAGGCGAAGACGAATTGGCGGGAGCGCTCGAGCCAGGCGAGCATGCTCTTGCCGTCGCCATGGGCACCGACGCCCCGGCTGTTCTGGACTTGCTGGCGGAAACGCTCGGTCAGGCGCTAAGTTCGCCGCGCACCACCTCGCACCAATAGCGTACGCCGGCGGCAATGGCCGCGTCGTTGAAATCGTAACCGGTGTTGTGGTGCCGCGCGTTCTCGGTCGCCGGGCCGTTGCCGAGCCAGACATAGCAGCCCGGAGCCTCGGCGGCGAAATCGGCGAAATCGTCTCCCGCCGTGGAGGGAGGAAAGGCGGTCAGCAGTCCACCTGTGCCAACGGCGCGTTTAGCCGCGGCCTGGGCGATGGCCGTCGGCACGGCGGCATTGACGACCGGCGGAATGCGGCGGATGAACCGATAATCGGCGGCAATCCCGAAGGCTTCGGCGGTGCCGTGGGCGAGGCGGCCGATCGCCCACTCCAGGAGATCGCGGACTTCAGGCGCGTAGGCTCGGGCGGTGCCGCCGATCTCGACGAAGTCGGGAATGACGTTCAGCGCTGCGAAATCGCCGCCCCTAACGGCGCAGGCCGACACCACCGCTGGCTGTAGCGGATCGACCTCGCGGGCGACGATGGTGTGCAACATCGACAGGAACTGACCGGACGCGGCGACGGGATCGCGGCCGAGATGCGGCTTGGCGCCATGGGTGCCGGTGCCGCGAAAGGTCACCGTCCAGCTGTCGGACGAAGCCAGTTGCGGCCCCTCGACGGCGGCGATCTGATCGACGGCAAGGCCGGGCATGTTGTGCAAGCCGTAAACGGCGTCGACGGGAAACCGCTCGAACAGGCCATCTTCGATCATGGCGGCGGCGCCTCCCCGTCCTTCTTCCGCCGGCTGGAAAACGAAGTGCACCGTGCCGGAGAAATCGCGTTCGGCGGCAAGGACCGCGGCGGCGCCGAGCAACATGACCGTATGGCCATCATGGCCGCAGGCGTGCATCCTTCCCGGAATGGCGGAACGCCAAGCTGGCGTCCCGGTCTCCGGCATGGCAAGCGCATCCATATCGGCCCGCAAGGCGATGGCGCGGCTGCCCTCGCCAACCCGGAGCGTCCCGACCACGCCCGTCTTGCCGAGGCCGAGCGTCACTTCGAGGCCGAGTTTCTCAAGACGCCTGGCGACGATGGCGCTTGTGCGTTCTTCTTCGAAACCCAGTTCCGGATGGGCATGGAGATCGCGCCTGAGTTCGATCAGATCGGCCAAAAGCTGCTCGTTCATCTGTATTCCCGGATTGCCTGATCCATGCACCAAGTTACGGCGCCTCCAAGCAGATGGAGCAGGGATGGTCTCGCCGCTTCGGTAAGGCGTATCCGCTGAGTGGATTTCCGCCTCGTTGATGCTGCCGCGAGTGGTGCGCGGTTCAACTACACCTGATCTGGCGTCCGAAGGTCAAGGGCTTGAGAATTCAGTCCCCTGCCGTGTGGGGAGCGGCCGTAGACTCGACGTCGCCGATTCCGAAGAGGTCGAAGTCCTCATCGAGTCAGGAGAGTGTGAAACGACATTATGCTGAGGGCAGCAATGCACCCCCCCTCAGTTTTCGATGCTCTGTTTACCGGCTGAAACACGATCATGAGCCCCCGGGATCTCCGGCCGGCCGCATGGGAGCCCTGAGCGCTCTCAAATAGGCACATGTTGGAGCGAAAATTGATGCTTTTCCATGCCCGCATCTTTGCCTAGCTGTTGAAGGAACTTCAATCCCAAGGAGGCGTGCCATGGCGCAGCGGTTCTACTGGAACGAACTGACCAGTCTCGAATTCGCCCAGCTCGACCCCGACACGACGGTGGCGATCCTGCCGCTGGCCTCCACCGAACAGCATGGGCCGCATTTGCCGATCGCCACGGATGTCGCCATCGCCAACGGCATGTTGGGTTTGGTGCGCGAACTGCTGCCGGCGGACCACAACGTCTTCGTGCTGCCGACGCAGGAAATCGGCAAGGCCAACGAGCATGTGTTCGGGCCGGGGACATTGTCGTTGCCGGCTGAACTCCTGATTCAGATGTGGACCGCCATCGGCCAGAAGGTCGCCGAAGCCGGCGTCCGCAAGCTGATCATGGTCAATTCCCACGGCGGCAACCTCGACCTGATGAGTATCGTCGCCCGCGAGATGCGCGTGCGCTTCGGAATGGTCGCGGTCGCCACGCAATGGAGCCGGTTCGGCAGCCCGGAGGGCCTGTTCAGCGCTCACGAAATGGCATTCGGCATCCACGGCGGTGACGTGGAGACGTCGATGATGCTCTATTTCCGGCCGGATCTCGTTCATATGGACAAGGCCCAGAATTTTGCGTCCAGGGCCGAATGGATGAAGACGCAGAGCAAGTATCTGCAACCGCTGCCGCCACACGCGCTGGCCTGGGTCGCCCATGATCTCAATCCCCATGGCGTGGTCGGAAATGCCGCCAACGCCGATGCGAGCAAGGGCGAAGCCTATTGCCGGCACGTGGCGCAGGGCTTTGTCGAACTGATCGGCGACGTCATCAGCTATCCGCTGGCCAATCTCTATACCGGCTGACCGGCCGTTCCCGCCGAAACCTCCCGGATCATCTCGACGAGTTCGGCAATCAGAAACTCGACGAAGATGCTGGTCGCCGCATCGAGTGTGGCCCTGGCGCGCGCCAGAAGCTTCATCGGCTGCGGCCTTATGTGGGCGTCGGACAGCGGACGATAGACGAGAGCGCCGCTGCGGCAGTCCATCAGCACGTCCAGCGGATTGAGGATGCTGACGAAGGGACCTTGCCGCAGCAAGGTCCGCATCATCTCGGTCGAGTTGGTTTCAAGCAGCGGCTCCACCGTCACCGTCAACGGCGAGAAGGCGAGATTGATCGCGTCGCGCAGGGAGGTGCCGGGCAGAGCAAGAACCAGTTTCTCCTCGACGAGATCGGCGAGACTCACCTCGCTTTGCCTCGCAAGCGGGTGTTCGGGGGAGAAAACCGCCCCGAGCGGCACATCGAAATTGGCAAGGCTGCGAATGCCAGGCAGGGCGGGAATGTTGAATCCCAGGCCAAGATCCACCTCGCCGGAGACCACCGGCATGGATGTGGTGATGCCGCCATCGCCGCGCAGCAGAACACGGATGCGCGGGTATTCGGCGAAGAACTTGCCCATCAGGTGCGGCAACGGACCGGCCGCGAGCCCGATGGTCGTCACGATGGACACCTTGCCCATCTGCGGCGTCTTGAGGTTCCGGATGCGTGCCTGCAGTTTGTCGTAATCCTTGAGAACCTCGCGCACGTGCTCGATGCACAACTCGCCGACCGCCGTCAGCCTGAGGCCACGCGGCAGCCGCTCGAAGATCTGCGCGCCCAGTTCTTCTTCCAGCGCCAATATCTGACGGTTGATGGCCGAGGAGGCCACATTCATCCGCTCCGACGCTTTGCGGATCGAACCGCAGCGAGCGATTTCGTTGATGTAGAGCAGCTTGCGTGAGTGCAACATGTTCACCTCCTGCGCAATGCTTAGGCAGGATGCCTATTGCAGCAACATAAAACCGAACTGTGCAAAAAAGGCATCAAAGCGTGCGCAATTAGATGCTTTTCACGGCTCAATGCAAGTGGTGCAGTATCGTTCAATCCCCCTGATTTCCGGGGAGGAGCGATAAAGGGGACGACTCCGAATGCGCTGCAATACCAGCTTCATCACGCTATGTACTGCCGGCTTGATCGCCTCCGCTTCCGGGGCGCTTGCCGCCGACAAGGTGAGTTTCGGCACCAACTGGCTGGCTGAGGCCGAGCATGGTGGCTTCTACCAGGCGGTTGCCGACGGCACTTATGCCAAACATGGTCTCGATGTAACCATCGTTCAGGGCGGGCCGAATGCCGCCAACAGCGCGCTCCTGGTCGCCGGCAAGATCGAGTTTTACATGGGCGGCAGCATGGGCGAGCTATCCGCTGTCGAGCAGGGCATCCCCATCGTGGATGTGGCCTCCATGTTCCAGAAGGATCCCCAGATCCTCATGGCCCACCCCGGCGTCGGCATGGATACCTTCGCCGACCTCGCCAAGGCCGATACCATTTTCCTCGGCAAGGAAGGCTACACGACCTTCTTCGAGTGGATGAAAGCCAACTTCGCCGGCTTCAAGGACGAGCAATACAAGCCCTATACCTTCAGCTCCGCCCCCTTCATCGCCGATCCGAAGTCCGTCCAGCAGGGCTATCTGACGTCCGAACCTTATGCGGTCGAAAGTCAGGCCGGCTTCAAGCCCCAGGTCTACCTGCTGGCCGACCAGGGGTTCGCGCCCTATTCCACCACGATCGCCACCCAATCGAAGCTGGTGGAGACCAATCCTGACCTAGTGCAGCGCTTCGTCGATGCGTCGATCGAGGGCTGGTACACCTATCTCTATGGCGACAACAGCGCCGCCAATGCACTGATCAAAAAAGACAATCCCGAGATGACCGACGGGCAGATCGCCTTTTCCATCGCCAAGATGAAGGAACACGGCATTCTGGAATCGGGCGAAGCGCTCGACAAGGGGATCGGCTGCATGACCGATGCCAAGTACAAGAAGTTCTTCGACACCATGGTGTCGATCAAGGTGTTCAAGTCCGACACCGACTATACCAAGGCCTTCACGACCAAGTTCGTCTGCAAGGGCGTTGGCTTGTCCCTGAAGAGGTGAGCCAACGGCGGAAGAACCCGCGAAGATCGACAGTCGTCGGCGTATGCGGATTGTTGGGCCGTGACGCTTCTGTTCCTCATGTCGTCTTGAAAGTCCCCGTATGTTCGCAACACAGCGATTTCGGGCAGAGACTCCCACCGAGAGAGCAACCTTGACGCCTCCCCAGCCGACACGGCCACTGATGACCATGGCCTCGGTCTCCAAGACCTTCTCGAACGGCACCGCGGCGCTTACGGACGTATCGCTGACCGTCCGAGCCGGGGAGTTCGTCAGTCTGCTCGGACCGTCTGGCTGCGGCAAGTCGACCGCTTTGCGCATCATGGCCGGGCTTGGCGGTGTATCCTCGGGAAACATCGACTGGCCGGCCTCGCGCATCACAAGTAGCGGCCGGCCCGACGGTGATATTTCCTTCGTCTTCCAGGAGCCGACGCTGCTGCCCTGGCGCACTGTGGCGGAGAATGTCTATCTGCCGCTCCAGTTGCAGGGCATTTCGCGCAAGGCGGCGCAGCCACGGATCGAGGAGGCCCTGTCGACCGTTTTCCTGGCCGATTTCGCCAAAGCCTATCCGCGTGAGTTGTCCGGCGGCATGAAGATGCGCGTGTCGATCGCCCGCGCGCTGGCGACCCGACCGAAGCTGCTGCTGATGGACGAACCCTTCGCCGCGCTGGATGAGATCACGCGCCAGAAGCTCAACGACGAAGTCCTGGAACTCTGGAAGTCGAACGGACTGGCGGTGGTCTTCGTCACCCATTCCGTGTTTGAATCGGCCTATCTCTCCTCGCGCATCGTCGTGATGAAAGCCCGTCCCGGGCGTATCCACGAGGATTTCCCGGTCAATGTCGGCATAGAACGTGACGCCGATTTTCGAACCTCGGAGTCTTATCGCCTCACCTGCGAGAGAGTTTCTCATTCATTGGGGGCCGCCATGGGCGGAGAGGGGCACTGATGGAAAACGGCGAACGCAGCGAGCAACTGGACCGGCTGATCCGGATAGCCATTCCCGTCGGTGTCGTCCTGGCGCTGCTGCTGGTCTGGTATCTGATCGTCCATGTCGAGAACATTCCGCCTTACATACTGCCCGACCCGATTGCCGTCGCCGGCGCGCTCGTCAAGGATTGGCCAACCCTTTGGCCGGCCTTTCTGGTCACCACCAAGATAACCTTCATGTCGCTGGGGTTGGCGCTGCTCGGCGGAACGGTTTTCGCTGTTCTCCTGGTTCAGGCCCGCTGGCTTGAGCTGATCTTCTATCCGATTGCCGTGGTGCTGCAGGTGACGCCGATCGTCGCCATCGCGCCGCTCATCCTCATCTATGCCCCAACGACGCAAGCGGCGCTGCTGATCTGTGCCTACCTGGTGGCTTTCTTCCCCATTCTCTCGAACCTGGTGCAGGGACTGAAGAGCGTCGACCATAACCATCTCAATCTGTTCGAGCTTTATGGCGCCAATCGCTTCCAGACGCTCTGGCATCTGAAGCTGCCGACGGCGCTGCCCTATTTCATGACCGGCCTCAAGATCGGCGGCGGCCTGTCGCTGATCGCCGCCGTCGTGGCCGAGTTCTCCGCCGGTTCGAGCGGCGCGGGATCGGGGCTCGCCTTCCGCATTCTCGAAGCGCAGTTCCGCCTGAACATTCCCAGGCTTTTTGCGGCGCTCATCATGCTGTCGGTGCTTGGGATCGCGATTTTCGCGCTGACGTCCTTTCTGTCATGGCTTTTGCTTCACCGCTGGCACGAGAGCAGTCTGAAAAGAGAAAACTGATGTCCGCCGATTTTGTCGCACTGCCAGATGTATCCCGCTTCGCCCTGATCAATGCGACGCTGCCGACGGCTCTGCTTTCCAAGCCGCTCGCCGGACCGGTGCGGGAGGGACTGATCCCGGCGCATGTCATCATCGACGCCGGCCGGATCGCCGCCATACTGCCCACGGAGACAACGCTCCCCTACGACATCCCGAGAGTCGACCTTGATGGCGGGCTGGTCTGGCCCTGCTTCACGCCAACTGGTCGGCCGACGACGTGGCGGCACGCATGGATTTCTCGCTGCGCACCGCCTACGCCCACGGCACGCAGCTGATCCGCACCCATCTCGACAGTCTGGCGCCCCAGCATCGCATTTCCTTTGACGTGTTCAAGGCCATGCGCGAGCGTTGGCGTGGTCGCATCGAACTGCAGGCCGCGGCGCTCTTTCCGCTGGAACTCATGGAGGACGCCACCTACCTGGCTGACCTCGTGCGGGTGGTCGGAGAGGCTGGCGGCGTTCTGGGTGGGGTCACCTTTCTGCACCCCAAGATCGAGGCGCAACTCGATTTGCTGTTCGAGACCGCCAGCAAAGCGGGGTTGGACATCGACCTGCATGTCGACGAGACCGAAGACCGGCAGGTTCTAACGCTGGCCTCAATTGCCAGTGCCAAGCTGCGCCATGGCTTCAAGGGGGCTGTGAACGTCGGCCATTGCTGCTCGCTGGCCCATCAGGACGAACAAACAGTGAGCCGCGTGATCGATCTGGTCGCCAAGGCCGATCTGTCCGTCGTCTCGCTACCCATGTGCAACATGTACCTTCAGGGTCGCAATGCTGGCCGCACGCCCCGCTGGCGCGGCGTGACACTGCTGAAGGAACTGGCCGCGGCCGGCGTTCGCACGGCGGTGTCATCCGACAACACCCGCGATCCATTCTATGCCTATGGCGATCTCGATCCGGTGGAGGTGTTCCGAGAAGCGGTGCGCATCCTGCATCTCGACCATCCGCTGGATAACGCTCCCGCCGTCATCACCTGTTCGCCTGCTCAGATTCTCGGCCGGCCGGAGCTGGGCTGTCTGGCCGAGGGCGGGGGAGCCGATCTCGTACTGTTTTCCGCCCGGCGCTGGAGCGAATTCCTGTCGCGGCCGCAATCCGACCGCGTGGTGCTGCGCGGCGGTCGTGCCATCGATCGCCGATTGCCGGATTATCGTCAACTCGACAGCCTTCTGGGGGCCGATCATGCCTGATTATGATGCGATCAAGACCGCGCTCGAAGGTATCGCCATCGAGGACAATCCACGTCTCGTGCAGATGAAGAGCCGGGATTTCTATTGGTACTCCCCCGTGCTGAAGAGCCAGCTCGACGGCGTCACTGGCGATCTGATCGTGTCGCCTAAAAGCGAGGAAGAGGTTATCCGCGTTCTGAAGGTTGCCTATGCCCATGGCGTGCCGGTGACCGCACGCGGTACCGGCACGGGCAACTATGGCCAGGCCATGCCGCTCTCCGGCGGCATCGTGCTCAGCATGGCCAACATGAACCGGGTCAAGGAAATTCACGTCGGCCGGGTCATCTGCGAATCCGGTATCGTGATGGCCAAGCTCGATGAGGAATGTCGGGCCCATTCCGGACAGGAACTGCGCTTTCACCCCTCCACCCACAAGACGGCGACCGTCGGCGGCTTCGTCGCCGGCGGATCCGGTGGCGTCGGCTCCATCACCTGGGGCGGCCTGCGCGATTTCGGCAATATCCTGCGGCTGCGCATCGTCACCATGGAAGCCGAGCCGAGGGTGCTGGAACTGACCGGGCTCGACCTTCACAAGGTCGCCCACGCCTACGGCACCAACGGCATCATCACCGAGGTGGAGATGCCGCTGGCCCCTGCCTATGACTGGATCGACGCCCTGGTCGGCTTCGACGACTTCCTCGAAGCCGCGAAATTCGCCGACCTCTTGGCGCACCAGAACGGCATCCTGCTGAAGGAACTGGCGGTCATTGCCGCGCCGACGCCGCATCTCTATTTCAGCCGCCACAAGAAGTGGCTGCGCGAGGGGCAGTCGGTGGTCGCCTTGATGGTTGCCCCGATGTCGGTCGATGCCTTCGCCGCCTTCTGCGTTCTGCGCAAGGCCGAGGTGATGTTCCGCGCCGATCTGGAAGCGGACCTCAAGGGCGTGCCGGAAATCTACGAACTTTGCTGGAACCACACGACGCTGAGGGCAATCAAGGTCGAGCCGAGCTTCACCTACCTTCAGGTTCAGTACGCCAGCCCGGATCATCTCGCCAAGGTGGCGCGCACTGTGGAACTGTTCGGCGATGAGGTCATCGGGCATCTCGAGTTCATCAAGTTCGACGGCGAGATCCAGTGCGCCGGCTTGCCGCTGGTGCGCTACACCACCGAGGAAAGGCTGGATGAAATCATCCGCCTGCACGAGGACAACGGCTGTCCGATCTTCAACCCGCATCGCTACACGCTGGAAGAAGGCGGCATGAAGCGGACGGACAAGGTGCAGCTCGCCTTCAAGCACGAGACCGATCCCAAGGGGTTGCTCAATCCGGGCAAGATGATCGCCTGGGAAAATCCCGACTTCGACTTCAGTTCCGGCCGGCCCTTCCTCTTTCCTGGCCTTGCCGAACTGGAAGCGAGCCAATGAAGGTCCTGCTCCTGTTCTCCCATCCGGTGGAGTCGAGCTTTGGCGCTGCCGTGCATGAGACGGCCCGCGCGGCGCTGGTTGCCGCCGGCCACGACGTCGACGACTGCGATCTCTACGCGGAAGGCTTCGATCCGGTGCTGTCGCGCCGCGACCGGCTGACCTATCACAGCCATCCGGAGAACATGGAACTGGTCGCCGATCATTGCCGGCGGCTCGACAAGGCCGAAGCGCTGGTCATCGTCACGCCGATCTGGAATTTCGGCTACCCGGCGATCCTGAAAGGTTATTTCGATCGAGTGTGGCTGCCGGGCGTCTCCTTCGACCTCGTCGAGGGCAAGGTGCAATCGAGGCTGCATCACATTCGCAAGGTGGTGGCCTGCTTCACCTATGGCAGTACGGCAATGCTCGCCTTTCTCTCCGGCAATCCTCCAAAGAAGATCGTCAAGCGGGTGATCCGGGCGCAGATCAATCCACGCGGCAGCTGCCGTTTCCTGCCGCTTTACGACATGAACCGCAACAGCCAGGAAATCCGCGCCCGCTATCTGAAGACTGTGGCGGGTGCCATGGCGGCGCTTTGATCGCAAACGTGGTGTCGGACAAATTGTCTGGACCGTGGACGAAGGACAGCTGATGAAGACGCCGCATAATCCTCCAAGCGTGGCCCAGCCGTTCGGCGCCTACAGCCACGGTCTATCGTTGCCGGCGGCCGGGCGGCTGCTCGTAACCTCCGGCCAGCTCGGCATCGCGGCCGACGGCGTCATTCCCGACGATATCGAAGGACAGGCAGTTCTCTGCTTCGAGGCGATCAAGGCAATCCTCGCCGATGCCGGCATGGACTTTGGCGATGTCATCCGCATCAACGGCTTCGTCACGCGCCGCGAAGACTTCCCGATCTATATGGCGGTACGCGATCGCTACACCCGCGCCCCTTTCCCGGTGTCGACACTGGTTATCGTCTCCGGCTTCACTCGGTTGGATTTTCGGGTCGAAGTCGAGGTGACGGCGCTCAAATCCAGTTAAGCGGCGGAAGAGTTCTGCGTAAGGCAGCGATGTGCGAGTTGCCTACTGATCGGATCCCAGGCCCGCCTAAGCATCCCTTGCAATACCGGCAGCCTGGCGAAATATAGTAGGGGACCTTGCTCGAGAGATGGTGCACGTGGTGGATGCCGATATTGGCGGTCACCCAGCGCAGGACGAATGGCAGATCGTAATGGGAGGCGCCATGCAAGGCGGCTTTCGGAAACTGCCACTCCGGTTCTCTCGACCAGTGCGTCTTTTCGAACTGATGCTGCACGTAAAAAAGCCAGACGCCGATAGACCCCGCCAAAAGAACGATCGGCAGGTGAACGACGAGAAAGGACGTAGGGCCGATCGCCCAGATCAACAGGGCAGCGATCACAACAACCGCGACGTTGGTGACCATGGTCGACATCCATGGAAGGATCCCGTCGCGCATCATGCCGAATGGCAGGCGTTGCTGGAACAGGAAAAGCCAAGCAGGACCAATGCCAAACATCACCAGCGGATGCCGATAAAGGCGGTATCCAATCCGTCCCCATCGGGAACGCGCGTAGTACTCCGTTACGGTCAGCGTCGTAATGTCGCCGACACCGCGCTCATCGAGATTGCCGGCCGAGGCATGGTGCGTGGCATGCGCCCTGCGCCAATAGTCATAAGGGGTGAGCGTCAGGATCCCGAGGATACGGCCTGTCCAGTCATCGAAGCGGCGCCGGGCAAAGAAGGATCCATGCCCGCAATCGTGCTGGATCATGAACAGCCGCAGCAGAAATCCGGCTGCCGGTACGATCAGGATCAGACCCCACCAGATGTCGTAATGGACCGCTGCCCAGGTAAGAATCCACAGGCCAGCAAACGGGATGGCTGTCACAGCCAGTTCGAACGTGCTGCGGCCCGCATGGGGCGTGCGGTATTTCGACAGAGTCTTCAGCCAAGCTTTTTCCGAGCCTTCAGGAGCATTGAAAATCGTGTCCGCGGTCATAGTTGGTGGCCTGCGTTCTGTAGAGCTGCCGTACGATAGTAGTGTTCGGCATGTTGAAGGAGATTTTCCGCCTCGATCTTGTCGCCTGCCTGGGCGCTTTGACGCGCGCGCAGCACATACTGCTCATATCGGCGTTTCAGGCTATCGAAGGTCATGTTTGCTGCGGCAGTGAATCCCGCCCGTACGCTTGCGAGCTGGCGGAAGTTTTGGCGTGGTGACTTCAATAATGGTTCAAGCCCTTGATACACCTTGCTCCTCGAAGTTCCGTATCGCGGCCTCTGGCGCCACAATACAGTCTAGCGACTGTTTATCCTACCATTGCGGCCTTTTCATGTGGTTCAGCTGGAATCATTGCAATGATGACAACCGCCGCTATTCAGTCGTCAGGTTTTAGTGCGAATGATAATCTCGCAGGGCGGTTGCGGGAAGAGCGGCGATACGGCGCGGCCTGACCGATATCAGCGTTTCCGTTGAAAAGCGCTAGCGAGATCAGCCGATACGAGCGTTTCTGAAATCGGTTGGGAGAGGTTAATATCTTTACGTGCTGAAACTTGAGCCATTCGCGACGGGCCGGCGCCCGCCTCTCGAAACAACAGGCCGCGATTGATCGGGCTTTGGCGGGCTGGGTGTAGTGCATCCGGAATCCGACCGTTTCGCACTCCAGATGATCCAGCGTCAGATGCGGCCCGGCAGCATCAACCCTATGACGATGAGCAGGATCACGCTCAGGTCACCACTGGGGTACTATGGGCATCAATGAGGAGGTGATCCATGGCCATCGATTTTCTGACCAACTCCCGCGTTTATGATCCCCACCGCGGCTGTATCAGTTTCTGGGGACATGATGCGGCCATCGAGATCAGCTTCAAATTGGATCAGGCCGTTCTTGAACCCCTTCTCTACAGCCATCAAGGACGGCTAAATGAACTATCTGCTCTGATGATCTTCGACCAGAACATCAAAAGGACCAGAGCATTTGCCCGGAAGCTCTACACCACCGACAAGAAGACGAGCTTCGCGATCTCGGGAGGCCACATTTAGTCAAGCGGCGTCCGCACGCAAGGTGCCGCTCGCCGCACCACCTGATCGAAGTCTCCAGTGAATCCCATTCTCAGAAGGAGTGGATCTTGGCAATGACGGCTCATCGTTTGATCCGACCCAATCGACGTCCTTCCGGGCCGATTGTCGCGGCCGACCTTCAGCCAGCAGACATCTGGACCGAGCCGGTGGAGCGGTTATTCTCTCGCCTGACGGCCGCGCCCTCCGGATTGACCAGCAATGTGGCCAAGACCCGTCTCGCCAAGTTTGGCCCCAACGACGCAGCGGCGGCCAAGATAGTACCACTCTGGCTGCAGTTTCTCGGGCGTTTTCGCAATCCGTTGGTGATCATCCTTCTGGTGGCGAGCGGCCTGTCGGCAGTCAGCGGCGACATTGCCAGCTTCCTGATTGTCGTTGCCATCGTCACGATTTCCATCACCCTCGATTTCATCCAGGAAAGCCGGGCGCAGAGCGCGGTCGACGCCCTCCGGCGATCGGTAGCGGTGACTGCCAAAGTGCTACGCGACGGCCAGCCGCGTAATTTACCTGTAGATCAGGTGGTCCCCGGCGATATCGTCGAGCTGATTGCTGGTGACCTGGTCCCCGCCGACGGACGCCTCATCGCCAGTCGGGACCTTTTCGTCAACGAGGCGCTGCTCACCGGAGAGGCCTATCCGGCCGAAAAGAGCTCCGGCGACCTCTCGGCCACCGTCACCAGTCCGACGGGAGCTTCCAACGCTGTGTTTGCCGGCACGTCGGTGATCTCCGGCACCGCCAGTGTTCTCATCTGCCAGACCGGTGGCCGCACGACGCTCGGTGGATTGGCGAGCAGTCTGGCGGAAAAGCCGCCGGCCACCGCCTTCACGGTCGGCATCCATCGCTTCGGCATGCTGATCATGCGCCTTACCGTGCTGATGGTGCTGGTCGTTCTGGTGATCAACATTTCCTTCCATCGGCCGGTGCTTGAATCCCTGATGTTCGCGCTGGCGCTGGCTGTCGGGCTCACGCCCGAACTGCTGCCGATGGTCGTCACGGTGACGCTGGCCCGTTCGGCCCTCGCGTTGTCGAAGGGCAAGGTGATCGTCAAGCGGCTGACCGCGATTCACGATCTCGGCGCCATGACCATGCTCTGCACCGACAAGACCGGAACGTTGACCGAAGCGGCGATCACGCTGCTCAAGACCGTCGACGGGCACGGCAAACCATCGGCCCGCGTCCATGCCTACGCCTACGTCAATTCGCTGTTCGAGAGCGGCATGAAGAGCACGCTCGACGACGCCATTCTGGCGTCCAGCCCCATCGATGCCACGGAGTGGACAAAGATCGACGAAGTGCCGTTCGATTTCGAGCGGCGGCGGATCTCGATCCTGGCCGAGCATCCCGGCGGTCGGCGGCTGATCGTCAAGGGGGCGCCGGAAGACCTGTTGCGGCTGTCCAGCCGATACGAAGATGCCGATGGCGGAGAGCATGTGCTCGATGCGGCAACGCGTGCGACCTTCGCCGCGACGCTCGACGCTTTGGGGGGCGAGGGCTTCCGAGCCTTGGCCGTCGCCAGCCGGGCGGAGGATGCCAGCACCGCCTCGGCGGCGATCAGCGATGAAAGCGATCTGGTGTTCTCCGGTTTCGCTGTTTTCCTCGATCCGCCGAAAGCCAGCGCCGGCGCCACCATCACCGCGCTGGCGGCGGCCGGCGTCAACGTCAAGGTGCTGACCGGTGACAATGAACCGGTGAGCCGGCACGTCTTCCGCGAGATCGGTGTCGAGGTGACCGGCGTTCTGAGTGGCGACCAACTCACCCATCTGTCCGACGAGGCATTGATCGGCCAGCTGGCGCGCGTCAACCTGTTCTGCCGCGTCAACCCACAACAGAAGCATCGGATCATCCTGGCGCTCAAGCGAATGGGGCATGTCGTCGGCTTCATGGGCGACGGCATCAATGATGCCCCGGCGCTGCACGCCGCCGATGTCGGCATTTCCGTCGACGGCGCCGCTGATGTCGCCCGCGAGGCGGCCGACCTCATCCTGCTCGAACACAATCTCTCCGTGGTGCACGACGCGGTGCTGAGCGGCCGCGCCGCCGTGCAGAATGTTTCGAAATACATTCTGATGGGATCCAGCTCCAATTTCGGCAACATGTTCTCGATGGCCGGCGCGGCGCTGTTCCTGCCGTTTCTGCCGATGGTGCCGATCCAGATCCTGCTCAACAACCTTCTCTACGACGTCTCGGAAATCGCCATTCCCTTCGACCAGGTCGATCCCGAAGACGTGGCCGCGCCTATCGCCTGGGATATCAAGGAGATCCAGCGTTTCATGCTGTTCTTCGGCCCGCTGAGTTCGGCCTTCGACTTCTTGACTTTCTATGTGCTGCTACACGTTTTCGGAGCCGGCGAGGCGCTGTTCCAGACCGGCTGGTTCATCGAGTCCCTGACCACGCAGGTGCTGGTGGTGTTCGCGATCCGTACGCGACGATGGTTTTTCCGCAGCCGGCCTCGTACCTCGCTGGTGGCAACGGCGGCCGCGGCGGTCGGCGTGGCGGTCGGGCTCGCCATCACTCCGGTGGGGCAATGGTTCGGTTTCACATCGCCTCCGCCATTGTTCTTCGCCTATCTGATCGGCGCGACGGCGGCTTACCTTGCCTTGGTCGAAGTCTTCAAGCGGCTGTTCTATCGTCATCTTGTGCCGGCTTGACGCCGACCGACAGCGATCTGGTCTGGCGCGCGGCTCAGTGGGGCAGCGGCGGGACCGCTGCCGCCGCCACGGCGAGGCGAGCCAGTTCCGGTAGCGAGCGTGCCCCTGTCTTCTTCATGATGGCGGCGCGGTGGTTCTCCACGGTGCGCTGGCTGATGCCGAGGTCGGCGGCGATGTTCTTGCTGGGATGACCTGCCAGCACCAGGTCCATGATCTGGTGTTGGCGGCTGGTCAACCCGGCCACATGCTCGACGGCGGCGTGCTGGCGGGCAGCGCGTCGCTCGGTATCCTTGGCTTCACCGAGCGCGCGACCGACGATCGACAGCAGCATGTCTCGGCCGATCGGCTTTTCAATGAAGTCCAAAGCACCAGCCTTCATGGCATCGACGGCAGTCTGGACGTCGCTGCCGCCGGTGATCATAATCGACGCTGGCGCATCCCCTCTCGCGTTCAGTTGACGCAGCAGCTCCAGCCCGCTCATGCCGGGCAGGTCATTTGGCACCACGTCCGAATAATACAGCTCAATCATCCTGACCGATGTCCGCATGTTGATGGCCAGCGTGTAGACGTCCGTGCCCTTGCGAGGCTGTCGCGTCGCGTAGGTGTGCCAGAAGCTGTAGGCGGAGCGAACCTGACCGAATACGTCAGTCTTGAGCTTGGCTGCTTCCAAGAGGGCGTTGAGGTTCTTCTTGTAGGATTGTGCTCGCTCACCAGAGGCATTGACGAACACCGGCTCGTCCTCTCTCTGTTCTCGTCCATGAACGGTTTTGAAGGCTTCCTAGAGATTGATGAAGCTCGCGAGGGCCTCGACGCTCGGGCAGGTGCGAACGACAAATGCCGCATGGAAGGAGGACTACAACAGACCTCGACCGCATTCCTCGCCCGGTAACCGAACGCCGAGCGAATTCGCCATGAAAATGGCGCTGGAAAACCTGGCCGCATGAGGCCTAATTGAACCTTGGACTCTCCCGAAAACTGGGGGGGGGGGCAAGGGGCTCAGGTCATGTCTATTGCCATCTGGTTGAGAGTTTGAGGGATGCTCGAACTCTGAGAAATATCCGACATCTATTCCGGTCTGGCAGTTCAGGAGGGCGACGGATCCGCACGCTTTGTGCGCCTATCCGATCTGTCCGACCTAAGGTCTGGCCGCGCTCCCCAACTTGCAACTGGCGAGCCGCCGTCTTGCCGAGGGAGACAAGCGTCTGGCCAGCTCCTAACTGAGATCCGCCAGCCCGGCTTGGCAGATGGATGGCAAGATGCAACAGGTTCACCGTGCGGGATTGCGCAAGCCCTGTGATCAGGGCCACAGGCTCGAAAGCCGGCTCTTGCTCAACGCAAAATGCGCCGATAGCGTCATCACGAGGGTGGAGTGAATGACGATCATTTGCGAAGATCCTTTTAGCGAAGAATCTTCAATCTAGCTCCTTCATCCCGCTCTCACTCATACTGTCGTGTGTCGGGGGCCTCAGAATCAGACTACCTCTCTTAAATCACAAATAATTAATATAAATCAATATGTTACCAAACAGGCGCTAAGAGGTCTCGTCTGTCAAGGAGCAATGCCAGCCGGGTTGGCAACGGTCGTCGCCACGACCGCGGATACAGTTCAGCGGCGTATCGGTCGCCTTCGGGCAGATGCCGACCATACTCATTAGTTCCACGGGCGACTGCACCCCCATCTTGTGCAGCACGTTGATGCGGTGGCCTTCAACCGCCTTCACGCTCAGATTCAGCTCGCGCGCCGCCACCTTGTTAGGCAGCCCGCGCAGCATGCACTGCAGCACTGATTGTTCGCGCTCGGTGAGCAAGTCGAGCTTGGCTCGGATGCCGTCGCAAATCACCTCGCAGGAATAGCTGCGCATATCCCAGCGGATCCAGTGCTGGACCAACTCCAGGAGAATGGTGTCGTTGACTGGCTTCTCAAGGAAATCGCGCGCCCCGGTATGCAGCGCCCTGACCGCCATAACCACGTCGGCGTGGCCGCTGATCATCAGCACCGGCATGGTCCAGCCGATCTTGCCCACCTGCTTCAGCACGTCGAGCCCGTTGATGCCCGGCAGGCGCACGTCCAAGAGAACGCAGGCGGGCCGGTTGATCTGGCGCAACTCCAGGAACGGCTGTGGGTGCTGGAACAGTTCGGTCTTCAGGCCGACCGAGCGAAACAGGGCGGCGAGCGACGCGTTGAGACCTGGATCGTCGTCGACAATGTAGACCACCGCCTCACGCATGGCGCATCTCCTCGTCTCGCCGGCAGGGTAGACGGATCGTGAAACGCGCACCCTTGTCCGGCTCCGGCGCCGCCTCGATTGAGCCGCCGAGGCGTTGGGCGAGGGTGCGAGCGATGGACAGGCCAAGGCCCGAGCCGTTCACCTTGGTGGTAATGAACGGCTCGAAGATGTGCTCGCCCAGGTCCGGCGGCAGGCCGATCCCGGTGTCGCGCACATCGATCCGAACCATGGACTCGCTTTCGATCGCAGTGTGGATGCTCAGTCGACGCTCGCCTTGCGGCTGCTGGGACAGGGCCTGGATGGCGTTGGTCACCAAGTTCAGGATTATCTGCTGCAGGATGATCGGGTCGCCCTGCACTGGTGGCAGGTTGCCGGCGAACTTCACCCTGAAGTCAATGGACTGCTCGCGCATGGCCGGCTCGGCAAAGCCTAGCACCACCTTCACGGCTGCGTCCACGCTGGCATCGGTGGAGGGCTGCGGCGTTCCCCGAAGGAATGAGCGCAGGCTCTTGATGATATCGCCGGCGCGTGTCGCCTCGGTGCCGATGTTGAGGAGCACGTCCTCCAGTTCACCAACGCGGATCGCCCGCGCCGTCAGCGTCCGCCGGGCGGCGCCGGCGAAGTTCACGATGGCGCCGAGCGGCTGATTCAACTCGTGTGCCAGCGCCATGGCCATCTCGCCCAGCGCCGCCTGGCGGTCGGCGCGGAGCAGCTCTTCCACCAGCACCTCGGTGGAACGCTGCGCCTCGCGCCAACGCGTCTCGTCGATGAACACGACGGCGTAGAGGGAAGCGATGCCGGCCACGTCGCCGGTGGTGATGCAAAAGCGCTGCACCCGCAGGCTCAGCGCCGCTGCCCGGCCGGCGACCCGTACTAGCTCCAGGCCATCGCCCTGTGCGGGAACGGGTGAAAGCAAGGCGTTTACGTCGGCGGGTGCGAGCCGCAGTCCTTTGAGCACCTGCCGGAACGGGGTTCCAACCAGCGCTGCGGCGTCGACATCGAGCAGTCGGCCGAAGGCATGGTTGGCCGAGTGAATCAGGCCGCGGCTGACGCTAACGATCCCCTCGGGGAAGTTGGCGAGAACGGGCCCGACGCAGCGATAGACCGGCGCTTGGCGTCGGAACGGTATCGGATGGGGATAGCTCCCCTTCGTCGGTTGGCTCAAGAGGAACTGGCTCCCAGGACGTCTGTTGCGTACACGTTGTTCTTCCAGATCGTGTCTCTACTAGTCCGGGCGGTTCGTCCAGATCAATATCGGCGCTTTGTTTCTATTTATTTCCTATTCGCCCTGCATAATAACGCTTCCTGTCTCATAAAAATAGAAATTAAAAACTGAGCGCACATTTTTTACATAAAATTACTGAATTAATTCAAAGCGGTGACCTGCATAGGTGTCGTTTTATTCGATAAAGCCGATTGATCCATCTCGATATTCAGATTGCGCTGCGCTCCGTGGCGGTAAGTATTGGCCACACTCAAGTGGTTGTCAATTATTCTTAAAGAACGTAACGGTTGAAAATTATATGACGCACGTAACAAAATATGAGTCCTTCGGAAATTGTGGCGCTCCTGGGTTGGCTCCCATGCCGAGGCGTGATCCTTCGTGCTCTTTGGGGGTTTTCCCTATGGCAATCCGGGATCCGCCTATGGCTCCACCGCCGTCTTGCTTGGGTGCAGGGGGGGCAACCTACGGCGAGTCCTGGATGACATCGCCTATCGCAGTCTGTGGTGTTCACTCATAGTGCATGGGCTTGGCGGCGCCTCTGGCTGCCTCCCAGGCGCATCCTGCATTCGTTTGAAGGAGGTTTTAATGGCCGTAGAGAAGATCAACGCCTCTAGCAGCCTCGCTGAAGTCGTGGACCGTATCCTCGACAAGGGCGTAGTCGTGGACGCTTGGGTTCGCGTTTCGCTAGTGGGTATCGAGTTGCTGGCCGTCGAGGCGCGCGTCGTCGTCGCTGGCGTAGATACGTACCTGAAGTATGCGGAGGCCGTGGGACTCACGGCAGGCGCTCAGGCCGCCTGACGGCGCACCGATCGCGCCTTGATCCGACCGGGAGGGCCGCTTCGGCGCGCTCTCTCGGGCTCAGATTGCCGCCCGGGCCTCGTGCCCGTGCGGCATGGGTCGCAGGTTCCATCGGGCCGACCCGATGCCAGACCTGTCCGCAATGCCTGGCTGGGTGGCCCGCGCGGCGCCCGCCGTCGAGTTTTCACACGCGCGCCGGGCTAGCCGGCGGGACGACGTCCCGTCTGCTCCCGAACGCAATCCTGGGCAAGGAGGAGAGAGCATGTCTTTGGCTGGCCAGATTTCCGACACCGTCAATGCCCTGGCCGCGGCGCGCGAGGCGCGCCGCCAGGCCCTCAGTCAGATTCGCGCCGGGGCCGCTCGTCAACTCAAGGAAGCCCGCGCCGCTCAGCGGCGGATGGCCGTCGCCCAGCAGCAGCATCTCGCCGAGGCGGTGCGTAGCACGAAGCTCACCACTGCCATACTCATCGGCGCTGCGGATGATCAGATCGACGGTTATCGCAAGGTGCGCATCCAGCGCGCCGCTCGTCTCGACAAGGACCTCCGCAATGGGATGAAGGCACTGCACAGCGGGACGCACAAGTGGATGAGCACCCAGTCCGCAGTGCAACGCAAACAAGCGATCGAGGCGCGGCGCGTCCGCCGGCACGCCCGCGTGACGCTGCACAACGACGTCGAGGCTCTCATGGCTCAAAACCTCGCCTTTCTCTCCACGCTCACCAAGGATCGCCAGGATGCGTCGGCCATCTGGCTGGGTCGTGCCGCTCATGTTCGCCCCGCTCACGGCAAGGCCGCCGTGGCGAAGGCGGATACGGTCGTCAAGGCTGAGAGCACGTTGAAGGCTGAACCGGCGCGCGCTGTGGTCGTGGCGACCGCGGCAAGCGGCGAGGTGGTGACATCGGAGCCGGCCAAGGCCGAGGCGCCGCGTGTCGGGCAGGGCGCCAAGCCAGAGATGAAGGCAAGCGAGGGCAAGGCGTCCGGCCAAACGGCTTCGGGACGTATCGAACCCGGCAAGTCCGTCTGATTGCACCGATGCCGATTGCACCGTTTCCGTCCCGGCCCTGGCCGGGACGGGGCGATTGCGTAGGAAGGATGAGGATATTTCATGACGATCGTACCCCTCTCCCTGGAGCCTCAGAGCTTGGTACCGGACTCCGTTGGCACGACGTCGTCCGCCGTCGCACCCGGCGTGTCCACGACGCTCACGCTACGGCCGCGCTCCGATTTCGTCGAGACGGAGTTAGTACGCGACCTGACACGGCGCGGGCTCGACTTCCTCACGGCGGGCTATCCTGTGCATTTCCGAGGGCCGGCGGGCACCGGCAAAACCACCCTGGCACTTCATGTGGCGGCACAGCTTGGCCGGCCGGTCATCCTCGTCACCGGCGACAACGAGCTAGGCTCAGCCGATCTCGTCGGCTCGCAGCGCGGCTACCACTATCGCAAGGTCGTGGATCATTTCATTCACAACGTTACCAAGCTGGAAGAAACGGCTAACCAACGCTGGACCGATCATCGTCTTACCACCGCCTGTCGGGAAGGCTACACGCTTGTCTATGACGAGTTCACCCGCTCGCGGCCGGAGACGCATAACGTTCTCCTTGGTGTTTTCGAGGAGCGGATGCTGTTCCTGCCCGCGCAGGCGCACGAAGAATGCTATATCCGGGTTCATCCTGATTTTCGCGCCATCTTTACCTCGAACCCGCAGGAGTACGCCGGCGTTCATGCCAGCCAGGATGCGCTAGCTGACCGGCTCGCTACGATCGACGTCGATTATCCCGACCGAGTCATGGAACTGGCGGTGACCGTCGCGCGCACCGGGCTCTCCGCGGCGGGCGCTGCGCGGATCGTTGATCTTGTCCGGGCGTTTCGCGCTTCGGGCGACTATCGGCAGACCCCAACGTTGCGCACCAGCCTGATGATCGCCCGTGTGGCGGCACAGCAAGGTTATGTCGTCTCCACCGACGATCCGCGCTTCGTGCAGCTTTGCCTCGACGCATTGGAATCGCGCGCTTTTTCGGGGCAGCGGATCGATGCCGAGGAGCGCCGCCGCCGCCGCGATGCCTTGCTGGCGCTCATCGCCGCCCATTGTCCGCCGTCGCCGGCGCCCCGGCGATCCGGCCGCGCGCAGCACGGGAAACAGCCATGATCCAGGAACAACGTCGCAGCGTCAAGCGGGGCATGCGGAACCTCGCCACCATCCAGACCCGGATGATCAGCGTCACGCCCGCCAATCGCACCCAGGCGGTCAGCCGCTATGCCCGCTTGGAGCATGAGCGTATGCGGATCCAGCGCGAGCTCGAAGCCTGGAATGCCCGCAAGCTAGAGGCCGAGCGGATGCTGGCCAAGGCGGACGCCGAGCTTGCCGCCATGCGCGACTTTCTACTCGGTACTGCGGCGGCTGGGACATCGGTGCCGCCCCTCCATATCGTGCTGCCCAAGGGACGCGAGGCGCTGCGCCGCTCCAGCGTCTCCTCGGCGTTGATCGAATACTAGCTCGAGAACAGGAGCGACCCATGACCCGCAAGATGACTGACAAGGACAAGGCTCACGGCAAGGAGAAGGATGAGGCGCCCTCCGCGAGCGCTGAAGCTGGCGCCAAGGTCGAGGCCCTCGCCGATATCGGCACCGTCTTCAAGGGGCTCGGCGGCTTCGTCGAAATGCTCGGTGCCCTGGTGGAGAAGGCCGAGCAGGTCGAGCGTCATGGCGAGTTCAAGGTGAAGGGCCTCGGCGACGAGGCGCGCGGCGTTTACGGCTTCAGCGTCCGCACCGGGCTCGGTGGCATTCCTCAGGTGCGCCGCTTCGGCAACCTCAACCCCACGCCGAAGGGACCGGTGGTCGAGGACGTGCGCGAACCCCTGGTCGATGTCTTCGACGAGGAGGACGCGGTGATCGTCATTGCCGAAATCCCCGGCGTCGCCAAGGACGAGATCACGCTGTCCGTCGAGGGTGGGGATCTGGCCCTCGCGACCACGGGGCACCACCGCTACGCCAAGCGGATCGAATTGCCTCCGAACGTCGATCCGTCCTCACTGGAACGCAGCCATCGCAATGGCATTCTCCAGGTCAAGTTTAAGAAGGTGTGAACTGATGGTCGGCACGGTGGAAGGGGTGGGCGCGTTTTCGGTCGGCGCTGCCGAGGTGCGGGTCGTCACCAATTGTGCGTGCGATATCTCCACCGTGGTTGAAGCCGAGGAACGGGTGGTGCGCAAGCTGACGGACCGCGGGCTGTGGCCGCACGAGACGGTCACCCTGTTCGTGCTCGACGACCTCACCCCGCTGGTCGGCCAGTTGAAGGCCATGGGCCGACTGGTGGAGGAGACCCTGGTGGTGCTGCCGCAGCGGCCGATGGTCAATCTCTACGATCCGCGCCACGTCATGGAGTGCTTCGTCTTCGTCAACCGCCGGATCATGCAGGCTGAGGGCTATTGGAGTGATGGCCTGGCAACCGAGGGTCTGCTTGCCCACGAGCACGCTCACCCGCTTTCCGAGGCGCCGGCCACCGCCGCTGCCCGCACGCTGACAATCACGGCGGACGGACCGGCCGCTCTTGCGCCGCTCGCCGCCCAACTCGGCCAGACGCTAGCTGCCGGCGCTGTCACCGAACTGCTGGCCAACGCCTTCTGCCTCACGCATGGCTTCGTCGAGGCGCTGGTGCATCTCGATCGTCTCACGCTGCGTCGGGCAGTAGCAAACCTGTCGCAGCGCGCGGAACTGGCACACCGGGTTGCAGCGGCCGTTGCGGCGGGCACCCTGCTGGCCGATGAGGCGAGCTCACTGCTCCTGCTGGCGGATGCCCAGATCGGCTTGCCCTTCGCCCTGGAGGTGGTGCCGTTCCTCCGGGCAGGCCGCGTCGCCGAGGCCGCAGAACTGGAACACCTGCTCACCGGCCAACTGCTTGCCGCCATGGCGCCGGAAATCGCCGGTGTCTACGACAAACTCCGCGCTGCGTTCGCCGAACTGCGGCCCGAATGGGGCAGGGTCGCCGTAGCGGCCTGGTGCACCGACATTCTGACGCGCCTGTCGGCTGTCCTGTCGCAGGGCGGCGCGCGCCTCACCCTCAGCCTCGTGCCCGCCGGGAGTTCGCTATGAGCGACGCCACGATCCTTCAGACCCAGGCTGCCTCGGACGTCGGCGAGGGCCTGTATCTCTACGCCATCATCGATGCGCCGGCGCCCGAGCGGTTCGCCGTCCCCGACATTAGTGGGAGCGTCGATAGCGTCCACACGTTGGTGGCGGGGCGTCTCGCGGCGGTGGTGAGCCGCTCACCGCGCATCGAGTACGAGAACAATCGCCGCAATATGATGGCTCACACCAAGGTCCTAGAAGAGGTGATGGCGGGGCGTACTCTGCTGCCCGTACGCTTCGGCACGGTCGCTTCCGACGCCGAGACGATGGTGAGGCAGGTCCTGGTGGCGCGCCGCGACGAACTGCTCCTGCTTCTGGCGCAGATGCGTGGACGCTTGGAACTGGGGCTCAAGGCCTCCTGGCGCGACAACGTGATCTTCGAGGAGGTGCTGGCCGAAAGCCCGTCCGTTCGCCGCCTCCGGGATTCGCTCGTGGGGCGTTCGCCGGAGAAAACCCATTTCGAGCGCATCCGCCTCGGCGAAGAGATCGGTAAGATTCTCGATCGAAAGCGGCTCGAAGACGAGCAGCGCGTCCTCGATCGGCTGCGGCCGTTCGTGCACAAGACGAAACTCAACAAGGTCATCGGCGATCGCATGGTGATCAATGCGGCCTTCCTTGTGGATGAGGCACAGGAGAAGGCGCTGGACGGGCGGGTTCGCGACATGGATTCCGAGTGGAGTGACAGGCTTACCTTCAAATATGTCGGGCCAGTACCGCCCTATAACTTCGTTGCCGTCACCATTCATTGGTAGAGGGGCTGAGATGGGCATTCTGACCGATGTGGTGTTTGCGCCGGCCGTGGGGCCTATGAAAGGCCTCTTGTGGCTGGCGCAGGTCATCGCCGAACAGGCCGAGCGCACGCTTTATGACGAGGACGTCATCCGCGCCGCCCTCCTCGACCTCGAAGAGGCGCTGGAGGCTGGGGAGATCGACGAGGCCGAGTACGAGGAACAAGAGGAAATTCTGCTGGAGCGGCTGAAGACGGCCCGCGAACGGCTGCGCAGCGGCAGCTGAAATCGGCGCCGCAGCCGGTGGGAAGTGGGAAGCGAGGTTCAACCCAGGCACGGCAGGCCGTGCGGGCGAGGAGACGAGCTATGGTGACCATCGTGGAACTGATCCGCAAAGTGAAATCACAGATGCCGGAACTAACCGGCTTTACGGCCGACAGCGTTTCGGAGCTCGCTGCCACCGACAACGGTTGGGAGGTGACAGCCAATCTGTTGGAATTGAAGCGCATTCCACCAACCACCGACCTGCTCGCTGCCTACCGCATTACCCTCGACAAGGAGGGTAACGTCGTTGGCTATTATCGCACGCGCCGCTACCTCCGCGATCAAACGATGGAGGAGGCGTCATGAACTCAGGCGCTGGCGTGGCACAAATCGTCTGTCCGGCCGGTATCTTCGCCGGGCGCGAGGCGGAAATCGTCCGCCTGACCGACACGCTCAACCGCACGGCCAACCTCAAAGCCAAGGCTGCCGAGTCCACGCTGCTGCGTGAGGCTGCCGACCAACTGCTCGTCTGTACGTTCCGCGAAGCGGACAACATTAATTGCCGGCTGTGTCAGGAGTTTTCGCGCCTGCGCGTCAACACGGCCGACCTGATTCTGCGCACTGCGCAACTGGTATCTTGAGTGACCGGTGGGCGGAATCGCTCGCCGGAGCAGGTTAGGGAAGGGTTGGAGATGGCCGAGCAGCGGATGGAGCATTCCCTTCAGGCGGCGGGACTGGCCGACATCCTTGAGCGCGTCCTGGACAAGGGGATCGTGATAGCGGGCGATATTTCCATCTCGCTGGTGGAGGTGGATCTGCTCAACATCCGCCTGCGCCTGGTGGTGGCGTCCGTGGACCGGGCCATGTCCATGGGCATCAACTGGTGGCAGAGCGATCCCAACCTCAATTCGCACGCCCGGGAGCTCGAGGATGAGAACCGCCTCTTGCGGGAGCGGTTGGACCGGCTGGAGGCCGCTCTTGCGACTCCTGAGGCCGCGCCTGTCGGGGGAGAGGCATGATGACGGATGAACCGGCAGCCCTGCTGTTTCGGGTCTGCGAGGCGCCCACCCGCGACGTGGGGCGCGGTCTCATCCGCCTCGATCCAGACGACATGTGCCGCATCGGCGTGGAGGTCGGCGATGTCGTTTCCATCATCGGGCGTCGCTCGACCGTCGCACGGGTGATGCCCGCCCATGCGGGTATGCGCAAGCAGAACCTCGTGCAGATGGATGGCTTGTGCCGCGTAAATGCCGGGGCGAGCCTCGACGAGCACGTGACCCTACGACCCACCACCGTGGTCCATGCCCGCTCGATAACTCTGACTCAGGTGGGCGCGCGCGCCCAGGCCCCGGAACCACGGACGCTCGTCCGCCTCCTCGACGGCATTCCCATGCTGGCGGGCGACCGGGTGCGCACCGTGCTGATCGGGGCCCAGACGCGCGAGTTCACGGTGGAAAGTTCCGATCCGCCCGGTCCGGTGATAATCGGGCCGGACACGCAGGTGCGCTGCCTCGACGGCGCCACCGGGGGTAACGCCATCACCTACGAGGACGTGGGCGGTTTGCGCAACGAGGTGCGGCGCATCCGCGAGATGATTGAACTGCCGCTTAAGCACCCGGAAGTATTTCAGCATCTCGGCATCGAGCCGCCGAAGGGCGTCCTGCTATGCGGCCCACCCGGCACCGGCAAGACGCTCATCGCCCGCGCCGTCGCGCGCGAGGCCAATGTCCATTTCATCCACCTTAACGGCCCCGAGATCATCGACAAGATGTACGGTGCGAGCGAGGCGCAACTGCGCCGCATGTTCGACGAGGCGGAGAAAAACGCGCCGTCGATCATCTTCATCGATGAACTGGACGCCATCGCCCCGAAACGCGAGGAGATGAGCGGCGATCGGCAGGTGGAACGTCGCGTGGTGGCTCAGCTTCTCGGGCTGATGGATGGGCTCCAATCGCGCGGGCAGGTGATCGTCATCGCCGCCACCAACATCCCGAACGCCATCGATTCCGCGTTGCGCCGGCCCGGCCGTTTCGACCGAGAGATCCTCGTTGGTGTGCCTGACGAGGATGGGCGGCGGGAGATCCTGGAAATCCACACCCGCGGCATGCCGCTCGCCGCCGACGTGGATCTCGCCCACCTTGCCTTCCGCAGCCCCGGCTTCGTCGGCGCAGATCTGGCCGCCCTGTGCCGCGAGGCGGCCATGAGCGCGCTGAGACGGCTGATCCCGGACATCAATTTCGATGACGGGCGGGTGCCGGAGGAGAAGCTCGCCGCCCTCACCGTGACCGCCGAGGACTTCGCCGGCGCCCAGGCGGCGACCCAGCCGAGCGCGCTGCGAGAGATCGTTACCCAGGCGTCGCACAAGCGCTGGCAGGATGTGGGCGGTCTCGATGATATCAAGCGCCTGCTGGTGGAGGCGGTGGAATGGCCCACCCGTCACGCCGACCTCTATGCCGCCGCCGGCATCACGCCGCCCAAAGGGATTCTGTTCTATGGCGTGCCGGGCACCGGCAAAACGCTGCTCGCCAAGGCGCTGGCGGGGGAGAGCGGGGCGAATTTCATCGCGGTGAAGGGGCCGCAGCTCCTGTCCATGTGGGCGGGGGAATCTGAGCGCGGTGTGCGCGAAGTGTTCCGCAAGGCTCGCCAGACGGTGCCCTGCATCGTCTTCTTCGACGAGATCGACACCTTGGCTCCCAATCGCGGCAGCCTCGGCAATGCGCTGATCGACCGGGTCGTGGCTCAGCTTCTCACCGAGATCGACGGCATCGAGGACCTGCGCGGTGTCACCGTGGTGGCGGCCACTAACCGCCTCGACCAGATCGACGCGGCGCTGCTCAGGCCCGGTCGCTTCGACTTTCTGGTGGAGTTTCAGGTGCCTGATGTTGGGACGCGGCGTGCCATCCTGGAGGTTCATGCCCGCCGCATGCCGCTGGCGCCGGACGTCGACCTCATCGATCTCGCCGAGCGCACCGTCGGCATGGTGGGTGCAGACCTGGAAGCCCTGTGTCGACGTGCCGGCATCGCCGCCATTCGTGACGTGGTGTCGCGCGGCGAGACCGGCGCGGCGGCGCTCCGCGTGGAGCCGCATCATTTCGACGACGCCTTGGTCGCCATGCGGCGGGAGGGAGCAGCATGACCGGGCTTCTCGTCTTCGCCGTGGTCCCCGCCGACAGCGTCGATCGCATCGCTCTCGCCAGCGCAGATGGCTTTCCGCCAGGATTGGGCATCGTCGAGGCGGCGAAGTTCGCCGCCGTGGTCGGCGCGGCGCCGGATGGCAACCTGAAGGGGCGGGATCGCACAGCCCTGCTTCCCTGGCTCCTCACCAGCCAGAAGGTGATCGACCATCTGCTCGCCCGCGGACCGGTGCTTCCGGTGGCGTTTGGCACCGTGCTGGAGAGCGCCGACCGGACGCGCCATATGCTGGAGGCCGGCACGCCTGTGCTGCGCGCGGCATTCGAGGAGATTGCCAGCTGTTACGAGATGAACCTCTCGGTGCGCTGGCCTCTCGACGTCGTGATCGCCGAAGTGCTGGCGGGCTTTTCGCCCGCGCTGCGCGCGGCGGCCGGCAGGCCCGAGGCGAGGAATGAGGCGGCTCGGCAGGCACTGGCGACGGCGCTCGCCGAGGGAGTGGAGCGTCAGCGCCGCCGGGTGCGCCTGAGGGCGGCGGAACACCTGCAGGCCGTCGCGCAGGACCTGGTTCTGTCCGCCCCGGTAGAGCCGGAGGGGGTATTCGATATGGCGCTACTGCTGAACCCGCGTGCGGCGGAGGACCTGGACGGAGCACTGGCGACTTTGGACCGGGAGTTCGAGAACCGGCTTGCATTCCGCCTCGTCGGTCCCCTGGCCCCCTACAGCTTCGCCTCGGTGCAGGTGCACCTTGCGCCACAGGCTGCAGTGGCAAATGCCTGGGATGTCCTGGGCCTCGCTCCGGGCGCAGCAGTGGCTGCGTTGAAGACCGCTTATCACCATGCGCTCCGGCGCGTTCACCCTGATCTCGTGCCGGATGGCGTCGGCGATGCCGAGGTTGAGCCGGCCGATGATACCGAAGGCATGCGCGTGCTGACGGCAGCCTACAGGATCCTCGAGGCGGAGTTCGCACCGGTCTCGGTGCGCCGACAGGAAACCGAGCCGCTCGCTTGAGGCTGCGGTGCGACACGGACGGAGATGGGAGCGCGCGATGCTCTATGTCTATGCAATTGCGGAGGATCTTGGTGCGGACATCCGTGCCGTGCCGCTCGATGTCGGCATCCTTCCCGAGACTTCTGTGGTGCGCGTACCGTACGGTCCGTTTATCGCGGTGGTGAGCGTCGTTCCCGAGGCTATTTTTGGCGCCGAGGCGCTGCCCCGGTATCTGGAGGATTGCGCGTGGACCCGGGAACGGGTGCTGGCCCACGAGCGCGTGGTGGCGGCCCTGGTGCCGGTGACGACGGTGCTCCCGCTGAAGTTCTGCACCTTGTTCTCCGGCGAGGCGACGCTTCAAGATACGCTCATGCGCCATCGCGCGACCCTGGAGGACACCCTGTCGGGTCTGCGCGGGGCGCGGGAATGGGGGGTCAAGCTCTTCGTCGACCCCTCGCATGCCGCCCCCATGCCGGCTGGCGCGGTTGCCGCCGTCACGCCGGGGGCAGGCGCCGCCTTCTTCCGCCGCAAGCGGGACGAGCAGGAGGCCGTCGAAACCGCGAAGGCACGCCTGGAGCACTGCGTGGTCGAGAGCCACCGCCGGCTGGCGGTGCATGCCCGCGCGGCCGTCTCCAATCCCCTCCAACCACCGGCCCTGCACGGCCGGCCTGGGGAGATGGCGCTCAACGGCGCCTATCTCGTCGGGAGGGACGCGGAGCCGGCCTTCCGGCTGGCGCTGGCGGAGCTGGAGCAGTCCTATGGTGAAAGCGGCATCCACTATGAACTGACGGGTCCGTGGGGACCCTACAACTTCGCTGGAGCTCCCCTTGCAAACGCCTGACCCCATCGTGCCGCGCACCAACGGCGAGATCGCCATCGCAGATCTGCTGGACCGTGCCCTAAACAAGGGCCTGGTGCTGTGGGGTGAGGCGACCATCTCGGTCGCCGGCGTCGATCTCGTCTATCTCGGCCTGAAATTGCTCTTGGCCTCGACCGATACCGTGAACCGAATGCGCGCGGCGGCCTTGGACCTGGCGGATGGGGGCGCCGACGGTTCCAGCGGGCAGGACCGGGTCCATCCGGCGGGAATGGACCGGTCGGACGGCAACGCGATCCCGCCGGAACGGGCCGCGAGGTAGCCATGCTTTATCTTTATGCGGTCCTGGAAACTCTGCCATCCCGAACGGCGTTGCCCGCCGGCATCGGCGGAAGGACGCTTGATTTCGTGGCCGCCGCCGGGCTTGTCTGCGCTACCAGCGAGACTGTGGTGGATGGCGCGCGCGAGCCAACGGCCGATTCGGCTGGCGATCCGATCCATGTGCTCAGGCACCAGACGGTATTGGAGGCGTTGATGGACGACGGGCCGCTACTGCCGTTACGCTTCGGGACGCTGGTGGCGGACGTCATCGCCTGCCGCCACCTCCTGGTGAGCGGCGGCGACGTGCTGCGTGCCAAACTCGATCAACTCCGCGACTGCGTTGAGTTTGCTGTCCGCGTCTGCGATCTGCCAGACGACATATGGCCCGTGACGACGGTTTGTGGTCAGGGCCCGGGCGCCGCCTATCTCAGGACGTTGGCACACCGCAAAGCAGACTGGCCGCCCGCCAGCGCGCGGTTCCCCCATGACAGCCTCGCCGTCCATGCCAAGGATCGCCTACTGTGGTCGCGTGCCGCGCCGCAGGACAATCTCCGCGCATCCTTCCTGGTGCGGCGACCGCAGATCTCAGCCTTTCTGGGGGACTTGGCTGCGCTTCGCCGCCTGCGACCGGACGTCGTCATCAGTTGCACCGGCCCCTGGCCACCCTATTCCTTTGCCGATGCTGACCTGAGCGGATCATCACCATGAGCGAGCCCCCTGTCGTCAACCTTCTCGAGGACGCCTTGCGCGGGCGCGTGGATCTCGATCCCGATCGGGTCGAGCAAGGGTTGGTTCGTCTGGTGCTGATGCTGGTGGAGTTGTTGCGCCAGTTAGTCGAGCGCCAGGCGATCCGCCGAGTGGAGGGGGGCACGCTCACCGAGGAGGAGATTGAGCGCCTCGGTCTGACCTTGCTTCGCCTGGAGGCGAAGATGGTCGAACTCAAGCATCAATTTGGTCTCGACGACGAGGACCTGACACTGAGGCTCAACCTACCGCTAGACGAACTCTGATGCGTGTTGGAATCCCGGTTGCCGTGCGTGTTCGTCTCTCCTTCGGTTCAGTGCAAGAGCACCGGGGTAAACAACGGCACCGGCGATTTCACAGCGTGTGATGTACCCGGGGTAAATTCCGGGGCGCAGGGTCTTAGCACCGGCTCTCGTTCGTGATTCACGATATGGGTGACAAAGTCACCGCGCCTCCCGGTCGATTCGCTTAAGCGTCTCTTTTGCCCCAGGACCGCTCGTCCAGTAGCTTCTTCGCCATTCCATGTAGCTGTGAAGCTTGGGAACGCTGATGGCTGTTATGGGGCTTCTACCGAAAAAGGGAACCATATAGCGGTCAAGCACGCCTCGATCGGCTGCGACCTTGGAAAGCTTGGACGGATTGCTCCCGGCTTCCAGTTGGGCGCTTTCGAGATACTGACGCGCGACCTTGTCGAAGGAGGTCCTTCCCGGAAGCGTGCCCTGCTCGGCACTCCAGAGTGCTCGTTGGTATTCGAGCTCGGCGTTCCGCTTGGCTTCTTCCTCGTTGGAGGTCTTGAGGCAGATGCGTTTCTGCCCTTGTCCCGGTATGGAGAAGCGAACCCAGAGGCTCGGGCTATCCACTCGGGAAAATACGACATAAGGCAGTTTGGGCTGATCCATGGGTCGCCACCAGCGGATTACTGTGCTGCGTCGGTGTGCTAGGTGCGTGCTAATAGCACGCTGCACGCTACCGCTAACTTATTGAAAAACAATAAGCAGGACAACCTCGTGCTAACAGCGTGCTAGCCCGTTTTTGCCCGAAAACCCGCGCTTTGCGCAGGAAAACATCAGCTATTTCAAGGGATTAATGGTGCTGCGAGAGAGGATTGAACTCTCGACCTCTCCCTTACCAAGGGAGTGCTCTACCACTGAGCTACCGCAGCATCGTGTGTCCGAAGAGCAACCGAAGCCGGTTGTCGTGGACGGGCGTTCTCCTGCCATAGTTCTGCCCACCACGCAACCCCATACAGGAGGAAATCGACCGCTAAAAAGGTGGCCGTCGGCGCCGGTAACGTCGCGGTCGCGGGGAAAAGCCGGCTTTGCCGACGAAATCCCTTGAAAGGCGGCGAAAAGGATCGCAAGGAAGGCCGGAAAAGGACGCGCGGCATCATGACGAGCGACGATGGGACGGCAAAGGGCGGCGCAGAACGCGACGCCAAGGCGGAACGGGAGCGGCGGTTGGCCGAGGCGCTGCGCGAGAACCTGCTGAAGCGCAAGGCGCAGGCGCGTGGCCGTCGCGCCGGCGAGGCCGATCAGTGCGCCGGGCTTGCCGCGGCTCGGCCAGACGACGGAAAGTCGGACGATTCCGGCAAACAGTGACGCGACCGACGCGACAGAACACGAGATTGCCGGCGTCGCCGGCCTGAGGGTGAAGATGGACAAGATCAGGATCGTCGGCGGCAATCCGCTCAACGGCATCATTCCGATTTCCGGCGCCAAGAACGCGGCCCTGCCGCTGATGATCGCCAGTCTGCTGACCGATGAAACGTTGACGCTCGAGAATGTGCCTCGGCTTGCCGACGTGCGTCAGCTCACCAATATCCTGGTCAACCATGGCGTCGATTACGGCGTCAATGGCAAGCGCCAGGGTGAGGGGTTGCTGACCGGGCAGACTGTCTCGCTCACGGCCCGTTCGATCACCGACACTACCGCCCCCTACGAGCTGGTCTCCACCATGCGGGCGAGCTTCTGGGTGATCGGTCCGCTGCTGGCCCGCATGCATGAGGCGCGCGTGTCGCTGCCCGGCGGCTGCGCCATCGGAACGCGGCCGGTCGACCTGTTCCTGATGGGCCTTGAGAGGCTTGGCGCGAAGATCGACGTCGAAGGCGGCTACGTGGTGGCGAAAGCGCCCGGCGGCCTTGTCGGCAACCGCGTCGTCTTCCCCAAGGTGTCGGTTGGCGCCACCCATGTCATCATGATGGCCGCGGCGCTCGCCAAGGGCGAAACGGTGATCGAGAACGCCGCCCGCGAGCCGGAAATCGTCGATCTCGCCCGTTGCCTCTCCGCCATGGGCGCCCGCATTTCCGGCGCCGGCACGTCGACCATCGTCATCGAGGGCGTCGATCGCCTGCGCGGCGCCCGTCACCGCGTTGTCGCCGATCGCATCGAGACCGGCACCTACGCCATGGCCGTGGCGATGACCGGCGGTGACGTGTTGCTGGAAGGCGCCGATGCCTCGCTGCTCGAATCGCCGATCGAGGTGCTGCGCCGGATCGGGTTGTCGCCGCCGACATCGTCACCGATCCCTTCCCGGGGTTCCCCACCGACCTGCAGGCGCAGTTCATGGCGCTGATGACGCGCGCGCGCGGCACCGCCCGCATCACCGAGACCATTTTCGAAAACCGCTTCATGCATGTGGCCGAACTCGCCCGCTTCGGCGCACACATCAGCCTGGAAGGGCAGGTCGCTACCGTCGAGGGCGTCGAGCGTCTCAAGGGCGCGCCGGTGATGGCCACCGATCTGCGTGCCTCGGTGTCGCTGGTGATCGCCGGCCTCGCCGCCGAGGGCGAGACGGTGATCAACCGCGTCTATCATCTCGACAGAGGGTTCGAACGGCTGGAAGACAAGATCAGCCGCTGCGGCGCGGTGATCGAACGGGTGAGCAACTGACCGCCATGCGTGTCGTGATTCGCGAGGCCGAAGCGAGCGACGAGGCGGCGTGGCGTCGCCTCTGGGCAGGTTATCTTGCCTATCTCGACGCCACTGTGCCCGACGAGATTACCGCTCACACTTGGGCACGTATCCTCAGCCCTGGCAGCTCGCTGTTCTGCCGCCTTGCCGTGGCGGAGGATACCGTCGTCGGCTTCGCGGTCTGCCTGCTGCACGAGGGGAGCTGGGCGCTGACGCCGCATTGCTACCTCGAAGACCTCTATGTCGCGCCCGAAAGCCGTGGGCGCGGCGCCGGCCGGGCGTTGATCGAGGATATCCGCGCGCTCGCCAAGACGAAGGGCTGGAATCGGCTCTACTGGCATACGCGCGAGGATAATCCCGCCCGCCATCTCTACGACGGCTTCGCCCCGGCGAGCGGCATGGTCGTCTACAAGCTGACGCCATGAGAGCCATGCCTCGGCGGGCCGATCAACGCCGGTAGGGCAACCGTCGGCCGACGCTTGCTCGGGGCTGAGATGGCGCTGTCGCCACGATCGGAGCGATCCGGCCTGTTTCCTCCCTCTTGGCGGTCGCAGAGCCTTGCTTCACCGGCTCATCCGCCCTATCTCAAGGCAACCCCGGCGGGGTGGGGTTTTCCTTGCATCTCGCCGCCCTGACAGGAGCGGACAACCCTCCATGGACATGCTGAAACTTGCGGCCCTCGATGCCGAAGACCTCAAGGTGATCGCCGCCCACGCGCAGGATGCCGTCGGCAAGGTCGGCGACATCGTCTGGCGGCCGGCCGAGCATCGCCTGACTCTCGAACTCAATCGCTTCGTCTGGGAGAAGGCCGGCGGCCGCACCAAAGAGCGTCGGCGCAGCCTCCTGCACTTCGCCCGCGTCGAGACGGTCAAGTCGGCACATATCCGCCGCGACTTTCCGGACGCCATCGTCAGCCTGCTGACCATCCGCTTCGAAGGCCAGGATGACGATCCGTCCGGGCATGTCTTCCTCGAGTTCGCCGGCGGCGGCTCGATGCGGCTCGACGTCGAATGCATCGAGGCAAGCCTCACCGATCTCGGCGCGGCCTGGGCCACCGAGCATCAGCCGGCCCACGACCTCAGTTGATCCGTCCGACCCCATCGATTTCGTTGGAGAGACCCGTGGCCATTCGCCTCGACGACCGCGCGCCCGATTTCGAGGCCCGCTTTTCTGCCTTTCTGACCACCAAGCGCGAGGTGTCGACCGATGTCGACGCCACCGTCGCCGAGATCATCGCCGATGTCAGGACGCGCGGCGACGCCGCTCTCCATGACTGGACGGACAAGCTCGACCGCTTCGATAGTCGGGCGCGCGGCCTCCGCGTCTCCGAGGCGGAGATCGACGCGGCCGTCGCGGCTGTGAAGCCGGAAGTGATGGGGGCGTTGCGGCTCGCTCGTGACCGTATCGAAAGCCACCACACCCGCCAGAAGCCTGAGGACGATCGCTACGCCGATGCCATCGGCGTCGAACTGGGCTCGCGCTGGACGGCGATCGAGGCGGTGGGCCTCTACGTGCCCGGCGGCACGGCAAGTTATCCGTCGAGCGTGCTGATGAACGCCGTGCCGGCCAAGGTGGCCGGCGTCGGTCGTCTCGTCATGGTGGTGCCGACGCCCGGCGGCGAGATCAATCCGCTGGTGTTGGCCGCCGCCCGTCTGGCCGGTGTCGACGAGGTCTACCGCATTGGCGGCGCGCAGGCCGTGGCGGCGCTTGCCTATGGTACCGACACCATCCGGCCGGTGGCCAAGATCGTCGGTCCCGGCAATGCCTATGTCGCCGCGGCGAAGCGGCGCGTGTTCGGCACGGTTGGCATCGACATGATTGCCGGTCCGTCGGAAGTGCTGATCATCGCCGATCGGGACAACGATCCGGAATGGCTGGCTGCCGATCTCCTGGCGCAGGCCGAGCATGACAAGGCGGCGCAGTCGATTCTGATGACCGATGACGCGGCGCTGGCCGATGCGGTGGAAAAGGCAGTGGAGCGGCAACTGGCGGCGCTGCCGCGCGGCGGCATCGCCGGCGACTCCTGGCGCGACTATGGCGCCGTCATCCTGGTGGAAAGTCTTGATCGGGCGGTGCCGCTCAGCGATCGCGTGGCGCCGGAACACCTGGAACTCGCCGTTGCCGATCCCGAGGCCATGCTGGCCCGCATCCGCAATGCCGGCGCGGTCTTTATCGGTCATCATACGCCGGAAGCGGTCGGCGACTATGTCGGCGGCTCCAACCATGTGCTGCCCACCGCCCGCTCGGCTCGCTTCTCGTCGGGGCTGGGCGTGCTGGATTTCATGAAGCGCACGTCGATCCTGAAGGTACCGCCGGCCGCACTGAGGCAGATCGGCCCCGCCGCCATCGCACTCGCCGAGGTCGAGGGCCTCGGCGGGCATGCGCGGAGCGTGGCGATCCGCCTCGAGTGATGGTCGGCCTCAGTGGCCGGTCTTGCAGGTGTTGATGCCGAGCAGCGCGTAGGCGCCGCAGAAGTTGAGCAAGCCGGTTGCCAGGAGGGCAACGCCAACGAGGCCGACGAGCCATGCCCAGCCGCCGAGGCCGACGAAGGCCATGCCGGCGAGCGAAGGCACGGCGATGATGAGAAGGATAGCGCCGGCGATGAGCCGGATGAGGCGATCGGTCGAGCCGACATTCTTGATCATGGCACTCTCCCTGACGCGGATATTGCATCCGTGCAGGAAGACTAGTCCTGACCGGTAGGCCAGGCAACGCGCCAAAGTGCGAGAATACAAGGAGAAAGGCGCGGCCGAAACCGCGCCTCACGAGTGGCGCACGGGGGATGCTCAGGCCGCTCTGAGGCCTTTCACGAAGCTTGCAACTTCATCCTTCAGGCTGGCCGCCTGCGTTTGCAATGCGCCGGAAAGGCCCATCAGTTGGGTTGCGGCAGAACCGGTCATCTCGGCGGCGGTGCCGACGCCGGCAATGTTCTCCGTGACGTCGCTGGCCCCGCTGGCCGCTTTATGGGTATTGCCGGCAATCTCGGAGGTTGCCGCCCCTTGTTCCTCAACGGCGCCGGCGATCGACTGCGTCACCTCCTGGATGGTGCCGATGGTTGAGACGATCAGCGAGATGCTGTCGACGGTGACGGAAGTGGCCGCCTGCATCTCCTGGATCTTGTGGGCGATCTCCTCGGTGGCCTTGGCGGTCTGGCCGGCAAGGTTCTTGACCTCCGAGGCGACGACGGCGAAGCCCTTTCCCATCTCGCCGGCCCGCGCCGCCTCGATGGTCGCATTGAGCGCCAGGAGATTGGTCTGCTCGGCGATGGCCCGGATCAGCTCCACCACTTCACCGATGCTCTGGGCCGAGGCGGACAATGCCTTGACGTTCTCGCTGGAGCGCTGCGCTTCGCCGGCGGCGTTGCGGGCGATGTCGGCGGACCTGGTGACCTGCGTGGTGATCTCGCGCACCGAAGCCGACAGTTCCTCGGTACCGGCCGCCACCGTTTGCACGTTCTCGGAAGCGGTCTCGGCGGCGCCGGCCACGGCCTGGGCCTGTCGGCTGGTCTCCTCGGCGGTGGAGGCAAGGTTACGCGCGGCGTCGGCCACCTCGCTGGACGAACCGACGAAGCCCTCGGCCAGCGCGCCCATGGTCGTCTCGAAGCGGTCGGCGATGGCGACGCGCTCGGCGACGAGCCGCTCGCGGTTGCGCATTTCGGCTTCCGCCCCGGCGAGCCGCAGCCGCTCCGTTTCCATCAGGCCGTCGCGGAATACCTTGAGCGTCGCGGCGATCTCGCCGATCTCGTTCCTGGCGCTGGCGTAAGGAATGGATGCGGCGAGATCGCCGCCCGCGACGTTGCCCATGGCCGCGGTGATGCGATGCAGCGGCCGGACCACGCCGTAGAAGACAAAGGCCAGCGCGCCGAGAGCCAGAACGATGCCGGCGGTGATGGTACCGGCCGTCAGGGCGAAGGCTTGATTATAGTCGGCGATGGCATCGGCCTGAGCGGCGGCGGTGTCGGCGTCGATCTGATCGATGCCCGACTGCAACGCGGCGATGACGGCATTGAAGGGCGGTTGCGACGTCTTGTTGAGGATCGTCGACGCTTCGTCGGCCTTGCCATCCACCATCTTCTGGTAAATGTCATTGTGCATCTGGACGTAGATCGGCCAGTTAGCCTTGAAGGCTGCCAGCACCTCCTGCTGCTTCGGAAGGTCGGCAATCAGACTGGAATACTCGACCACCGCCTTGTCGACGTCGCTGATCGATTGGTCGGCGAGGCCCTTGGCCTTCTGGCGCTCCGTGGCATCGGTGATTTGGGCGAGGCGGGCGGAGCGGACGCGCAGGCGGGTCGTCGCATAGCGGATCTCTCCGAGACTTCTGACCAACGGCAGCTTGTGGTCCGCGAATTCGCTGATCCGCTCGTTGGCGGCCGAGAGCTGCGACATCGCCACCCATCCGAGACCGCACGTCATAAGGAGAAGTGCGATGATGGTCGCCATCAAGGAAGTCTTGAGGGAAATAGTCATGAAAATCCTCGAAGCAGAAGGAACTGACGAGGAATTAAATGCCTGCTTTGTTAAGGAAATATTTCGGCTCAAAAGTTGAGCGAATACTAGTTGTTTTCTGAATGTACAGCTGGCAGCTCAAGAGGCTGCCTCTGAATTATGCAAAGAAATGAGAATGTTCAGGAACGAGAATTCTTGAGCGCCATCAGCAGGACGAGGTCGCAAAACAGGCGGGGCGGAAGAGTATATCCTTCCGCCCCATAAGCATTATCAGCCGAGGCTCTTCTCGAGGAGCAACGCAACGGATGCTGCGAAGGCCGCCGGATCGTTTGGTGCCTCGCCGTCGAGGATGCGCGCCTGGCCCACCAGAAGCGGGGCGGCGGCGGTGACCGCGGCCGTGTCGCCGGCCGCAGCCTTCGCCGCCAACGCCTTGATCAGGCTGTGTCCGGCGTTGAGCTCCAGCACCGGCTTGCCAAGGGCCGCCTTGCCTTCCTGGCGGGCGACCAGCTTTTCGGTCATGCGATCGAGGCCGAAGTCGGCGGCGACGAGGCAGACGGGGCTGGTCGCCAGACGGGTCGAGGTGCGGACGTCGGCGACGTCGTCCTTCAGCGCTTCCTTCAGTGTGGCGACAAGGCCGGCCACTTCGGCGCCCGGCTTTTCACTCTTGTCCTCTTCGATCGGCTTGACGGCGTCGAGATCGGCTTCGCCCTGCGTCACCGATTTGAAGGGCTTGCCGTCGAAGCCGAGGGCGGTGCGCACCCAGAAGGCGTCCACCGGGTCGGTCAGAAGCAGCACTTCCAGGCCGCGCGCCGCGTAGCCTTCAAGGTGCGGCGAGGCCAGCACCTGCTTCTCGTCCTCGCCGAGGGCGTAGTAGATCGCCGTCTGGTTTTCCTTGAAGTCCTTGACCACGTCGGCCAGCGACCGCCAGCTGTCGCCGGAGGTGGTGGTCTTGAAGCGGACGACCTTGAACAGTTCATCGCGGCGGTCGGGCGCTTCGTAGAGACCTTCCTTGATCACCGCGCCGAACGACGACCACACCTTCTGGAACAGGTCGGCGTCGGTCTCGGCCAGCTTCGACAGTTCGCTCAGCACGCGGCCGGTGACGCCCTTGGCGATGGCCTCGATCACCGGGTTCTTCTGCAGCATTTCGCGCGACATGTTGAGCGGCAGATCTTCGCTGTCAATCACGCCGCGCACGAAGCGTAGCCAGGCCGGCAGGATATCCGCCTCGTCGGTGATGAACACGCGGCGCACATAGAGCTTCACCCGGCCCTTGCGGCTGGGATCGAACAGGTCGAACGGCTTGTCGCGCGGCACGAACAGCAGCACGTTGTATTCCTGCCGCCCCTCGGCGCGATAATGCAGCGTCAGCGCCGGCTCGTCCCAGGCGGTGGCGACGTGATGATAAAACTCCTTGTATTCCTCGGCCGTCACGGCGGACTTGGGCTTCACCCAAAGTGCCGAACCGTCGGTCAGCTCGCGCGTCTCTTCGCCCTTGCCGAAGCGGATCGGCACCGGCACATGCGCCGAATATTCGTGGACGATGCGCTCAAGCGTATGTTCCTCGGCGTAGGTCAGCGCCTCGTCGTGGAGGAACAGTTCGACCACCGTGCCGCGCGCCGGCGCCTTCCCAGGCCCAGGCCTCTTCGCTGCCGGCCTTGCGCGAGACGACGCGAACGCGGCTTGCCACCATGAAGGCCGAATAGAAGCCGACGCCGAACTGGCCGATCAGCGCCTGTCCCTCCGCCTTGTCGGCAAGGCCTTCCAGGAAGGCGCGCGTGCCCGAGCGGGCGATGGTGCCGAGATTGTCTTTGAGCTCATCATGGCTCATGCCGATGCCGTTGTCGGCAACGACGAGCGTCTTGTTGTCCTTGTCGGCCGACAGCGTGATGGCAAATCCGCCTTCGCCGGCCAGTTGCGGCTCGGCAATCGACAGATAGCGCAGCTTCTCGCAAGCATCGGCGGCGTTGGAGATCAACTCGCGCAGGAAGATATCTTTGTTGGAATAGACCGCATGCACCATGAGGTGCAGCAGGCGGGAAACCTCGGCCTCGAAGCTGTGACGTTCCGTTTGCGTCATGGTCTCGCTCTCATGGATGAAAGGGCCGGAAAGCCGGCACGCGTCCGCTATGTGTTGCCGGGCGAGGCTGGAGTCAAGCGGTGCCGGATCTGTCCGGGGCGGTGAAGGACCCGGCTGCCGAGGCATGCGTAAAACTCCTGTCCGGGTCGACCTTTGCTGGCTTCGTGGGACGGGGCGGTCGTGCTATGCCTCGGCGATCATTTTGCGGAGGACAGTCGTGACCGACACCGCCACCATTTCCGGGCGCCTCGTATCGGTGACCCTTGACGCCGCCTCACTCGGCCAGATTTCGCGCGAGGTCGACCACGAGCGGCAGGTGGCGATCTTCGACCTTCTGGAGCATAATTCCTTCCAGCCGATCGGCACGCCGGGCGGCGAGTTCATCCTCCGCCTGTCGCTGGTCTCCAATCGCTTGGTGCTGCAGATTTCCCGGGCCGACGGCGAGCCGGTCACCACCCACATCCTGTCGCTGACCCCGTTTCGCCGTATCATCCGCGACTATTATCTCGTCTGCGACAGCTATTACGAGGCGATCAAGGTGTCGACGCCGAGCCAGATCGAGGCGATCGACATGGGCCGGCGAGCCCTTCACGACGAGGGCGCCCAGATCCTGCGTGACAAGCTGGCGGACAAGATCCTCATCGACAAGCTGACGGCGCGGCGCCTGTTCACGCTGATCGCCGTATTGCACTGGAAAGGTTGAAGCCGGGGCGCGGGCTGCCAGGTGGGAGGCTCATGACGGACGACGTGGAAACAGCAACGGAGGTCAAGCAGCCCGGCGCGGTGCTGTTTGCCTGTTCGTTCAACGCGGTGCGCTCGCCGATGGC
>JAGSYV010000139.1 GCA_018262505.1 Pseudomonadota bacterium | reverse complement strand
GACCGACAGCCCGGTGATCATGCAGGCCAGCCGCGGTGCCCGCGCGTTCGCCAACGACATCGTGCTCAGCCACCTGATCAAGGCCGCCATCGAACTCTACCCCGACGTTCCGGTCTGCATGCATCAGGATCACGGCAATTCGGAGGGCACCTGCCTTTCGGCCATCACCAACGGCTTCTCGTCGGTCATGATGGACGGCTCGCTCAAGGCCGACGGCAAGACCCCCGCTGACTTCGACTATAATGCCAACGTCACCGGCCGCGTGGCCGAGCTGGCACATCTCGTCGGCGCTTCGACCGAGGGTGAACTCGGCGTGCTCGGCTCGCTCGAGACCGGCAAGGGCGACAAGGAAGACGGCCATGGCGCCGAGGGCGTGCTCAGCAAGGAACAGCTGCTGACCGATCCGGACGAGGCCGTGAAGTTCGTCAAGCGCACCAAGGTCGACGCCCTGGCCATTGCCATGGGTACCAGCCACGGCGCCTACAAGTTCTCTCGCAAGCCGACGGGCGACGTGCTCGCCATCTACCGCATCAAGGAGATCCACGAGCGCATGCCGAACGTGCATCTCGTCATGCACGGCTCGTCGTCGGTTCCGCAGGACCTTCTCGACATCATCAACGCCTACGGCGGCAAGATGCCGCAGACCTTCGGCGTTCCGGTCGAAGAGATCGTCAACGGCATCAAGCACGGCGTGCGCAAGGTCAACATCGACACCGATTGCCGCATGGCGATCACCGGCGCCATCCGCAAGTTTTTCGCGGAGAAGCCGGCCGAGTTCGATCCGCGCTCCTTCATGAAGCCGGCCATGGCCGCCATGCAGAAGGTCTGCAAGCAGCGCTATGAGGAATTCGGTGCCGCCGGCAACGGTTCGAAGATCAAGGTGATCCCGCTCGCCGACATGGCCAAGCGCTACGCCTCGGGCGAACTCGATCCCAAGATCGCTTGATAGTTCATCTCAGTCATAAAAAACGGGGCGCTTCGGCGCCCCGTTTGCTTTAGAGAATTGTTATCCCGACTGATTGGCTGTCGCCGTCTAGGCAACAGCGTCAAGCCCCGGATCCCGGATCAGAAAGCGGACTACGCCATGCTCGGCATCCGCCGCGGCGATCCGAACGCCAATTTTACGGCGACCTGTGCCAAAGCTAATGCGTCCGCACACGCCAATCAGACGAGTGAAATCCTCGTTGACATCGGCTTCGCCTTCGACGGAGAGACTTCCGTCAGTGCGAAAACCAGCCTTGACGCGACAAACCACGGGGATAGGAGGCAGACCTTCAAATTCCAAATGGGTCGTAAACCCCTGTTTCAACGCTACAACCACGATCTCTTCCTCCTTCATAGGATGGAGGGCGCGAGGGTTAATGCTCGGGCAAAAAAAGGCTCAAAACTGCGACTTGTTTTAAAAAACAGGGAGGATAATTGCTTATATGTTGTAATTTGAAAAGTACAATTTTTGGTGGGAATATCCTGCCGAGGAATATACCGTAGGCTCGCTTGGGGCTGCATCTACTTCCTTACCACACCATAGGGAGCGCTCTCGACGGGACAAGAAGCAGTCTGGTCGGTGCGCGAGTCCCGGCTTGTGCCCGGAGCCCTCTTGCTCCGACACCCCAGCAGGTGGATAAGGGTGAGCACAAAGCCGGAGACTGTTCGATGACCGCTGCTGCCGTTGGATCCGCTGCCCCCGACTTTACCCTGCCCACCGACGCCGGACAGGTTTCGCTCGCTGCGCTACGAGGCCGGCCGGTTATCGTTTATTTTTATCCCAAGGACGACACGTCGGGCTGCACGCGCGAGGCGATTGGCTTTTCCTGCTTGGCCGAGGAATTTGAAAAGGCGGGAGCGACAGTGATCGGCATCTCGCCCGACACGGTGGAGAAGCACGGCAAGTTCCGCGTCAAGCACAAGCTGACGGTGGCGCTCGGCTCCGATCCAGACCACAAGGTGGCGGAAAGCTACGGGGCCTGGGGCGAGAAATCGCTCTACGGCAAAAAGTATTTCGGCATCGTTCGCTCCACCTTCCTGATCGCGCCCGATGGAACGGTGGCGAGAATCTGGCCCAAAGTGAAGGTTGAAGGTCACGCCGAGGAAGTGCTGGCCGCGGTCAAGGCGATCTGAACGAACGTTGCCCGGCCTGCACAGGCATGCTTCAAGCCTTCATTAACCCTAACAGTTTCTAATCGCTCCCAACAGGGCTCCGCCTGCCGCATGTCGGTGATGCGGCCTGCGCCCTCTTGGAGCGTCGCGTTGATGATGAGACCGCAAGCCGCAGATCGATATCGCAGCCAGAGTTCGGCGAGACGTATCGTCATCATTAGCCGGGACAACACACGCACCTACACCTTCAGCCCGCTGGTCTTGTTCAGCGGTCTCACCCTCTTTCTGGCAGTGGCGCTCGGCTTTCTCGCGGCGACCACCTATCTGGTGTTCCGCGACGACCTGTTCGACCTGGTCCGCGAGCGCAACGCGGACATGCAGCAGGCCTACGAGGATCGTATTGCCCGCCTGCGCTCGGAGATCGATCGCATCTCCAGCCGGCAGATTCTCGACAGCGTGGCAATGGACGAAAAGGTCGAGAAGATCATGTCCGCTCAGCAGGGCATCGCGGATCGCCAACGGGCGGTCGGCGAACTGATCGATAAGGCCCGAAGCATCGGCCTCATCGACGGCCACAACGCAGCGGTCACTGCCGAGAAGCACGCCGCTCTTGACTCGACAGACGTTACTGGCTCCATCAACGCCTATGCCGACGCCGGCACCAGCATGATAGATCGCCAGTTTGATGCACTGACTTCGACGGCGCCTAAGGCCGACGCGCCAAAGGCGGATCTACGCACCAAAGACGGCAAGCCGGATTTCAAGGCGATCTCAAGCCACCTTGCCGCTGTTGACACCGAACAGGCGAAGGCAGTGGAAGCCATTGCAGACGCGGCCAACTCGCGCGTCAACGCAGCTGTGGAAGTCATTGCCGACGCCGGTCTGCGGGTGAACGTACCCGAAGCGGCGGCAGATTCGCAGGATGCCGTCGGCGGCCCCTATATCCCGATAGGAGGAGCGCAGGCCCTTTCCGCCGCCATGCAGGAAGCCGATCTGGCCTTCAGTCGCATTGAGCTGGTCAAAGCCGAGGCAGCCCGTCTGCCGCTGGTCCGCCCGATGCCCGGCGGTGACATGACGTCCAATTTCGGCTCGCGTCGTGATCCGTTTCTCGGTTCACTGGCATTTCACGCCGGTATCGACTTCCGCTCACCCACAGGCACCGACATTCGCCCCACGGCGCCCGGTGTCGTCACGGTGGCCGGCTGGTCGGGAGGCTATGGCAATATGGTCGAGGTCGATCACGGTAACGGCGTCACCACACGCTATGGCCATATGTCGCGCATCATTGCCCGCGTCGGGGATCACGTGACCCGGGATACGGTCATTGGTGAGGTAGGCTCCACCGGTCGCTCTACCGGCCCGCATCTTCACTACGAGACCCGCATCAATGGCGTGCCTCTCAATCCGGTCAACTACATCAATGCGGGCAACAGGCTGGCAAGTCTCCTGCCCTGAACGGCCTAGACGGCACGGCTCTGCGAAGACCTTATGATTCCAAAAAAGGCGGAGTGCCCAAGCACCCCGCCTTTTCTGTTCCGATCAAACGTTCGATCAGTCGATATCTGAAATCTCGGCCGGCTGTTTGCCGAAGGCGCGCTGAGCGAGCGCTGCCTCCATAAAGGGATCGAGGTCGCCGTTGAGAACGTCCGACGGCGCAGTACTCTCGACACCAGTCCTGAGATCCTTGACCAACTGGTAGGGTTGCAAAACGTAGGAACGGATCTGGTGGCCCCAGCCGATGTCGGTCTTGCCGGCATTCTCGGCGTTGGCCTTCTCCTCGCGCTTCTTCAACTCGGCCTCGTAGAGGCGGGCACGCAGCATGTTCCAGGCCGTGGCACGGTTCTTGTGCTGCGATCTCTCGGCTTGGCAGGAGACGACGATCCCCGACGGGCGGTGGGTGATGCGCACCGCCGAATCGGTGGTGTTGATGTGCTGACCGCCGGCGCCCTGGGCGCGATAGGTATCGATGCGACAGTCGCTCTCGTTGATCTCGATCTCGATCTTGTCGTCAATCACCGGATAGACCCAGACGGATGAGAACGACGTGTGCCGCCGCGCCTGGCTATCGAATGGCGAGATGCGCACCAACCTGTGAACGCCAGACTCGGTCTTTAGCCAGCCATAGGCGTTGTGGCCCTTGATGAGCACCGTCGCGCTCTTGATGCCGGCCTCTTCGCCGTCGTGAACTTCGAGCAGCTCGACCTTATGACCATGCTGCTCGGCCCAGCGCGTGTACATGCGCAGGAGCATGTTGGTCCAGTCCTGGCTCTCGGTACCACCGGCGCCGGAGTTTACCTCGATGTAGGTGTCATTGGCGTCGGCCTCGCCGGACAGCATCGATTCCACCTGCTGGCGGGCAATCTCATCCTTGAGGCCGCGCAGGGTGTTCTCGGCGTCGGTGACAACGGTCGCGTCGTCTTCCAGTTCACCGAGTTCGATCAGCTCGATGCTATCCTTGAGATCGCGGTCGAGCTTGAGATAGCCGTTGATTCGGCTCTCGAGAGGCATCCCAGTCAAAGATGCCTCCTCAGCAGGGCCATACCCTGCTTGATCTCGTCGACGATGGCCTCGATTTCGGCTCGCATGGACGTGAGCTCCGGTCATGAGGTTAAGGTGTCGCCGCGGCGATGGCCATCGGCGGGTGCCCGTCGTCGATCACGGGCGCGGCGGACCATATGAATGGATGCTGCAGATGTAAACCCACCGGCCGCCTATTCCGCCTCGATCAGCGGCGTGGCGCGCCGCGAGACATTCAGACGGCTCCGCCGATCGCCACTTCAGATGGTGACTTAAAAACTTGCCGTCAATAGAGACCGCCGGTGCCGCTCACCGCCGCTTTGTCGGCTTCGGGATTGACCTGGGTGGGCACGCCCCATGCCACACCGTCACCACCGATCACAGAATAGACATCGGATGGGCCGGTGCCGGGCTTGAAGGCCTCGATGATGGCGCTCTCGCCCTCGTAGGCACGCATACCGGTCTTGCGGTTGATCGGAATGAGCGTCATGCCCTCGGGGACCTTGAACTCCTGCGGCGGCTGTCCCGCCAGTGCCTGCCCCATGAAATCGCGGAACACCGGCGCAGACATCATACCGCCTGTCGAGCCATGTCCCATCGGCTTGGGCGTATCGAAGCCGAGGAAAATGCCGACGGTCAGTTCCGGCGTAAAGCCGACGAACCAAGCATCCTTCTCGTCGTTGGTGGTGCCGGTCTTGCCGGCGATGGGGCGGTTGAGGCTCTTGATCACCGTAGCCGTACCGCGCTGGACGACACCTTCCATCATCGAGGTGATCTGGTAGGCCGTCATCGGGTCCAGCACCTGCTCACGCTCGTCAACGAGCTGTGGCTCGTCCTGGCCCTTCCAGTCGTCGGCATTGCACCCGTTGCAGACGCGCTGATCGTGCTTGAAGATGGTGCGGCCGAAGCGGTCCTGGACGCGGTCGATCAGCGTCGGCTGAACGCGGCGGCCGCCGTTGGCGATAATGGCGTAGGCGTTGACGAGACGCATCACCGTCGTCTCACCGGCGCCGAGCGACATGGCGAGCACCGGCTGCATGTTGTCATAGATGCCGAAGCGACGCGCGTATTCGGCGACGAGCGGCATGCCCATGTCCTGGGCAAGACGCACCGTCATCAGGTTGCGCGACTGCTCGATGCCGGTGCGGAGGGTTGCCGGACCAATGTAGCCGCCGCCATAGTTCTGCGGCCGCCATATGCCAAGACCTGCGCCCTGATCGATCTCGATCGGCGCATCCAGGATCACCGAAGCCGGCGTATAGCCATTGTCGAGAGCGGCCGAGTAGACAAAAGGCTTGAACGACGAACCCGGCTGGCGCATCGCCTGCGTTGCCCGGTTGAACTCACTTTCCGCGAAGGAGAAACCGCCGACCATGGCGCGCACGCGGCCCGTGTTCGAATCCATGGCGACCAGCGCCCCGGAAATGGCAGGGAATTGGCGGAGCCGATAGGCCTCGAGCGTGCCGACGGCATTGCCGGTCTTCTCGACATAGATCACGTCGCCGACCGAGAGCACGTCTGAAGCGGTCTTCACGGGAGCGCCACGCTTCGGCCCGCTGTCCCACTTTGCCCATTTCAGCTGGTCGAGGGGAATGACGCCTTCGACACGCTCTCCGTTGACGTTGCCCGTCGGTCCCTTGGATGGCTGAAGGCCGATGCGGGCATCATCGCCGTCAAAACCGAGGACCACGGCAAGATTCCATTCCGGCACGTCTGACAGTGCCGTTTCGGCAGCAAGGGGGCCCTTCTCTCCGTACATGGTCAGCAGCGTGCGGCGGACCTCCTCGACAAAATAGTCGGAGGCAAACACCTTGGCCGATTGGTTGCGCTCGGCGATGACGAGCGGCGCCTTCATGGCCGCATCGCCCTCCTCGCGCGTCGCATACCCATTGGCCACCATCTGCTCGATGACGTAGTTGCGGCGCTCGATGGCCGCCTGGCGGCTACGATAGGGGTTATAGTTCTCCGGCCCCTTGGGAAGCGCGGCCAGATAGGCCACCTCCTCGAGCTTCAGATCGGATAGCGGCTTGTCGAAATAGGCAAGCGAGGCGGCGGCAACGCCGTATGAGCGGAAACCCAGATAGATCTCGTTGAGATACAGTTCGAGGATCTGGTCCTTGGTATAGGCCTGCTCGATCTTCAGCGTCAGCAGCGCCTCGCGCAGCTTGCGGTCGAGCGTCCGCTCGTTGGAGAGCAGAAATACCTTGGCCACCTGCTGGGTAATGGTCGAGGCACCAACCATGCGCTTCTTGGAGCCGGACACGAGCGTGTCTAGGTTCTTGACCGCCGCGCCGGCAAGACTGAGGAGGTCGATGCCGGGATGGGTGTAAAAGTCCTTGTCCTCGGCGGAAATGAAGGCTTGCTTGACCCGGTCGGGAATCATCTGGATCGGCAGGAACAGGCGACGCTCGTGGGCATATTCGGAGGCCAGTTCGCCGTCGGCGGCATGGATGCGCGTCACCACGGGCGGCTGGTAATTGCGCAACTGGTTGGTGTCGGGCAGACCATCGCTGAGGGAATGGATATAGACGGCGACACCGCCGGCAACCACCAAGAGCAATAGCGCCGCGATCGAGAAGACCCAGCCGAAGAATCTTACAAAGATCATATCCCGTCCATCATTCCCGTCGACACCAGCTGGGCCGGAGTGCCTGTCCGTCGCGGCGGCAGGGTGAAACCTAGTTCATCGGATGCTTGTGCATCGGCTTTGGGCAGCCGATACCTCAAAACGCAGTGGAATGCGAATGTTTCCGCTTGGCCGGACGTTCGCCGCTCTTTGTGGCAAAGGCGGGGCCGTGGCGTTGCCTTGCCGCAACAGTTAGTCAGTTCGGCGAGTTGCCGAGGTAGGCGTATTTTTGTCCGAAGAAACGCAGCACGGCCTGAGTGGTGGCGTCGGCGACGCGCGAACGCCACTCGTCGGAGGTGAGCAGCTTCTCGTCCTGATCGTTGGAAAGGTAGCCGATCTCCACCAACACCGACGGAACATCGTGCGCACGCAACACCTGGAAGCCAGCGGAACGACGGGGGTTTTTGATCATACGCGTCGTTGAGGCAAGGTCGCCGACCAGCCCATTGGCGAACGATGCTGAGAAGTTGCGCGTCTCCCGCCGGGTGAGATCGACAAGAATGTCGGTCACACCGTCGGCCTCCTTTTGCAAGTCGAGGCCGGCGATGAGGTCAGAGGCGTTTTCCTTGGCCGCGAGTTCCGCGGCCTCACGGTCGGACGCCTTGTCGGACAGAGTGTAGACGGTGGCGCCGCGCACCGACCCCTCGTGCTCGGAATCGGCGTGAATCGAAAGGAACAGGTCGGCCGCATGGTCGCGGCCAAATTGCACCCGCGCGCCGAGCGGCAGGAAGGTGTCGTCGGTCCGAGTGAGCAGCACCGCCACCTTGCCGGTCTCTTCAAGGCGCTCCTGCAGCTTCTTGGCAAAAGCCAGAACGATGTCCTTTTCCATGACGCCCGACGCGGAGACCGTGCCGGAATCGACGCCGCCGTGGCCGGCATCGATCACGATCAACGGCTTTTCCCGCTTGCTACGGTCGGGTGGCGGCAGTTTGTCGGCCTTCTGTACTGGCGCTTCATTGGCTGTGTCGCGGGCGAGTTGGCTTTTCTTGAGATCCTCCTCGAACGCCGAGGTCGTCGTCTTGAGAAGATCGAGCACCATGCGGGCCGGCTGGTTCTCGACGGCCGGCAGCACGAAGGCTTTGTCGATCTTCACCGGCCCCGTGACGTCGAGTACGATACGCGACCGTCCGGCGGCGAACTGACCGTAGCGCCAATCGCTGACGAGACCCCGGCCGGTGGAACCGGTGCCCATCGGCAGGCGGAAGTCGATTTCAGGCAGGTCGATGACGACGCGGTAAGGTTCGGCCAGCGTGAAGGCGCTGAGATCGACCTCGCCGGAAAGATCGAGCACAAAGCGGGTGCGGCTGTCGTCACCGACGACGCGCCCGTCGGTAGCCACCGGCGAACCATCAGCGTGCGCGCCGGCTGCAAGGCCGACAAGCGTCATCATCGCCAGAACGGCAACACGGAAAAAGGCTGCGAAGCGGTTTGCGACGGTCGTCAAATGATCGCTCCCACGATCCCATGATCGGCCCAAACTGCCACAGACGGACAGGATGGCAACTCCCCTCTCCGGATGAAGACGTTTTCTTCGGATCGGCGGCCATTCATTCAGGAGTAACTAAGCCAATTTGGTTAAACATTTCTGTCTTCGGTTGCGTTGATCGCTAGACGCTTCACATTGCGAGGAATTGATCAGCGGCCTATTTGATCGCCTTGCATATGGGACTTCACGCAAGTAATAAGGGGTTGGAGCCCGAATCCTTGCTCTCGGTACTTGAGAGCGTCCAGCCGGTTCGCCGCCTGCTTGAAAAAGCGGCGGAATGAAACCGGTAGCCGGGGGTCCGAGAGGTCAGCGTGACCGCCGGTGTGGTATTCCGGCCGATACGCAGAATCCGGATCTTCGCTTGTTGCGTTCCGACCGGCTGTCTGCCGTGTTGCGGGGTGCATATGAGGACGCCCATAGATCCACCGGAAAGATCGGCGCTCCGGCGCGTGGTCATTGAGGCCACCCGACAGGCATTCGTCGCCGTTCCCCCGTATTGGCTTTCGCCGAGCGGGTCTTTTTAGGAACGACGGTGTTGAAAAGAAAGAACGTGCCGGACGTGAAAGTCGTGAGGCCAAAGCATATCGTCGAAGGGGCAGGATGGCGTCAAGCATCGGCCTTTTCCCGGTTTGCGGCCTCGGTTGGTCCGACACCCTTCCTCATTCCCTTCCCCCTTATCGACGGCCAATGCCGATCCTTACAGCGCGCGGCGACCCTAGGAAGTGCTCTTCGGAGCCTCCCACCGGGGTCGCGGCGGTGCCGAGATCGCATGCGGCCGGGAGTTAGTCTTTATGGCCAACAAGATGCTGATAGATGCCACCCACCCGGAGGAGACCCGGGTGGTTGTGGTGCGTGGACACCGCGTTGAAGAGTTCGATTTCGAGTCAGCGACAAGGAAACAGCTCAGAGGCAACATTTATCTGGCCAAGGTGACGCGCGTCGAGCCGTCACTGCAGGCGGCTTTCGTCGAGTATGGCGGTAACCGCCACGGTTTTCTTGCCTTTTCTGAAATCCATCCCGACTACTATCAGATCCCCCAGGCCGACCGTCAGGCGCTGATTGAAGCCGAGGAGGCCGAGGAACGCGAGGAAGCCGAACGGCGGGCTCGCGTGCATCGGGAGCGGCAGGCCCGTGCCAAGGCTGCCGCCCGGCCGGTGGAAACAGTCGGCGAAATACCCGGCGAGGATGCCCAACCGCGGTCGGCCTATGAGATGGCCTCCGCCACGGCGACGCCCATTATCGAATCCGGTGATGATGAAGTCCCGGTGCACGAGATCGGCGGCGTCATCGACATCCACGACGACCAGTCGGTCGAGACCATCAATGACGATGGCGAGGAACGGTCCAACGACGACGAGGAAGAGCACGTCGAGAGCGTCGGCGCCGAAGACGCGCTCGAGGAAGTGCCCGAGCGTCGGGTTCGTCGCGCCCGCCAGTATCGCATCCAGGAAGTGATCAAGCGGCGGCAGGTGCTGCTGGTCCAGGTCGTCAAGGAAGAGCGCGGCACCAAGGGCGCAGCGCTGACCACCTATCTTTCGCTGGCTGGCCGTTATTCGGTGCTGATGCCCAACTCCGGCCGGGGTGGTGGCATTTCCCGCAAGATCACCAACGTTCAGGACCGCAAGCGCCTCAAGGAAATTGCCCACGAGCTCGACGTGCCGGAAGGCATGGGCGTCATCCTGCGGACGGCCGGCGCCGCCCGTACCAAGACCGAGATCAAGCGCGACTTCGAATATCTCCTGCGCCTGTGGGAAAACGTGCGCGAACTGACGCTGCGGTCCTCGGCGCCGAGCCTCGTCTATGAGGAAGGCTCGCTGGTCAAGCGCTCGATCCGCGATCTCTACAACAAGGACATCGACGAGGTCCTGGTCGCCGGTGAGGATTCCTACCGCGAGGCCAAGGACTTCATGCGCATGCTCATGCCGAGCCATGCCAAGAACGTCCAGCCCTATCGCGATCCGATCCCGATCTTCGGCCGCTTCGGCGTCGAGCCGCAGCTCGATGCGATGTTCTCGCCGCAAGTGACGCTGAAGTCCGGCGGTTATCTGGTCATCAACCAGACGGAAGCGCTCGTCGCCATCGACGTCAACTCCGGACGATCGACGCGCGAGCACAATATCGAGGACACCGCGCTCGCCACCAACCTCGAAGCCGCCGAAGAGGTGGCCCGCCAGCTTCGCCTGCGCGATCTTGCCGGTCTCATCGTGATCGACTTCATCGACATGGAAGAGGCCAAGAACAACAAGGCGGTAGAGCGCAAGCTCAAGGATTGCCTGAAGAACGATCGCGCCCGCATCCAGGTAGGCCGCATCTCGCACTTCGGCCTGATGGAGATGAGCCGCCAGCGCATCCGGACCGGCGTACTGGAAGGTTCTACCGAACTCTGCCCGCATTGCCTCGGCGCGGGTATCGTCCGCTCTACCGAGAGCGTGGCGCTGCACGTGTTGCGCTCGTTGGAAGATCTGCTGATCAAGGGCGTGACGCACCACCTGACCGTGCGCACACGGGCCGCGGTGGCGCTCTACATCCTCAACCAGAAGCGCAAGCATCTTTCCGATCTCGAAGCGCGCTTTGGCCTGACCATCACCATCTCCGCCGACGAGCATCTGGGATCCCAGCATTATGTCCTCGAACGCGGCGAGATCATCCTCAACCCCGCTCCGCCGCCGCCCGCGCCGACGCTGACGCCCGAAAGCGTCCAGCCATATGACGAGGAGATCGACGAGGAGATCGAGGACGAGGAAGAAGAGGACGAGGCCGAGAAGGCGCAGTCGTCACGCGAGGAGCGTGGCGGCGACGGAGACGGCCGCCGCAAGCGCCGTCGGCGTCGGCGTCGGCGGATCGAGGGTAGTGAAGCCGCCAACAACGATGGTCAGGACGTCGTCGCCGAAGGTGACGATCAGTCGACGGGTGAAGGTACCGAGGGTGCCGAAGGCGACGACGAAGGCTCCGAGGAGGATGGCGAGGCGCGCGTCGAAGGCGAAAGCGAAAGCGAGCAGCGCCGCCGGTCGCGTCGTCGCGGCCGTCGTGGCGGTCGCCGCCGGCATCAGCTCGAGGACGATATTGGATCCGAATCGACCGGCGTGGCGCAGGGCGGCGAGTTCGCCCCTCAAGACGTTGCGACCGATGGCGACAACGTAGCGACGACCGACGAGGAATCGGTTGCCGACGCAGCCGATGCGGGAGCATCGGTTGTTCCGAGCGCCGCGGACGACGAGCCGGTCGAGACTCGGAGCGAAGAGATCGAAGAAGCCGAAGAGGCACCGGAGGACGTAACCGCGCCGAACGCTCCCGCCCATACGGCACTTGAAAGCGTCGCCGAACTGGTCGAGAAATCGGTGGAAGCCAACGAGCCGGCACGGCCGCCGGAGCCGGAGGTCGAGCCGGAACCTGACGACGCCAACCATCCGAAGAAGACCGGCTGGTGGCAGCGCCGCTCCTTCTTCTGACAATAGACTGACGCGAAGCAATCGAGGCCGCCCTGGCAACCTGGGCGGCCTTTTCATATTGGCGGCATAGACTGCAACAAACGGAAGGAGCCCGTCATGGCCAAGAGCGTGCTTTTGTTTTCTTACGGAACCTTGCAGCTCAAGTCGGTGCAACTTTCCAATTTCGGACGGGAGCTGACAGGTCGACCCGACGCCATGGTGGGCTGGCATCAAGCGATGGTGGAGATCACCGACCCGGACGTGCTGCGGCAGTCGGGCGAGACACATCACCCGATCGTCTCGCCAAGCAGGAATCCGGGCGATGAAGTGCCCGGCGTCGTCTTCGAAATCACACCAGACGAGCTCATCGCCGCCGATGGCTACGAGGTCGCCGACTACAAGCGCATATTGGTGACGCTGAAGTCCGGCGCCGAGGCTTGGGTCTACGTGAAAGCCTGAGGTCCTACCTCAACCAGCCCCCGAGCCGCTCGCAGGCCTCGGCGATGGCGTCCGTGCGCCCCGCGAAGGAAAAACGCACATAGGACGAGCCGCGCCCGGTGTCGAAATCAAGTCCGGGCGTCGCCGCGACACCCGCCTCATTCAGCATGCGTCGGCAGAAATCGAGACTGTCGTTGGTGTAGCGGCTAACGTCGGCGTAAAAATAGAAAGCGCCATCGACCGGCAAGAAGCGGTCGAAACCGATCTTGGGCATCCGCTCCAGGAGGAGCCGGCGGCTTCCCGCATAGCCGGCTTTCACCGCTTCCAGTTCTTCGGTCGCCTCGAAAGCGCCGAGGGCGGCGCGCTGTGACAGCTCGGACGGCGAGATAAAGAGATTCTGGGCGAGCCGTTCGACCGGCCGCACCAGCCGGTCCGGAAGGACCATCCAGCCGACGCGCCATCCCGTCATGCAAAAGTATTTCGAGAAGGAGTTGACGACCACGACGTCATCGGAGAACTCCAGCGCCGTCACCTCGTCCCCCTCGTAGACGAGGCCGTGATAGATCTCGTCCATCACCAAGGCAATCTTCATGTCGCGGCAGGCAGCGATCAGTGACTGAAGGCCATCGCGGGTCATCATGGTGCCCGACGGATTATTGGGGCTGGCCACGATAACGCCGGCGAGCGGCCGTTCGGCATGCACTTTCTCGATGGCGCCGACGCTCGCCTGCCAGCGCGTCTCGGCGGTTGTGGGGATCTCCACCACCTCAAGGCCGAGCGCGGTCAGGATGTTGCGATAAGCCGGATAGCCAGGCGTCGGCAGGCCTACACGATCGCCAACGTCGAACATGGCGAGGAAGGCCAAGTTGAACGCGCCCGAAGACCCGCCGGTGACGGCAACTCGCCCGGCCGGCAGGTCCACACCGTAACGATCGGCATAGAGACGGGCGATGCGAGCCCGCAATTCCGGAATGCCGAGCGCTTCGGTATAACCGATGCGACCACCGGACAGCGCGGCCTCGGCGGCGGCGCGCACCGCGGTCGGAACAGGCGCTCCGGGTTCGCCGAGCTCCATGTGAACGATGTCCCGTCCCTCGCGGGCGAGGCGGTTGGCGTCCGATAGCACATCCATGGCCAGGAAGGGCGCCACATCACTCCGCCGCGAAACCAGCATTCTCTGCCCTCCACGATTTTGCCCGAGATAGCCGGCAGTCTACCGCCAAGCGACGCCACCCGGGATTTTTCCGTTGCACCCGGCAGGCGTTCCGCCGTTTATCAGGGCCTGGACACACTGACGAGACCCTCGATGGTGAATCGCCCCATGATGACCCGTTTCTATCGCACCTCCATTGCCGTCATTACGGCGGCGGCGATTGCCGTCTCGTCTTCAGTGCCATCCTTCGCCGCAGAACGAAGCCGTGGGATCTCCTTGTTGCGCGACGCCGAAGCGGAGGCGCTGATCGCCGACTATACGCGCCCCCTGTTGAAAGCGGCTGGCCTTGGCGCGGCCACCGTTCAGGTCAAGCTGGTCGACGACGATACCTTCAACGCTTTCGTCGCCGATAGCCGGCATATCTTCGTCAACACCGGCGCCATCATCGATTCGACGACACCCAATCAGCTGATCGGCGTTCTGGCGCACGAGATCGGCCACCTCGCCGCCAACCACCTCGCCCAGCTCAGATCCGAAATCCGCAAGATGCAGATCCTGACGGCGATTGCCTTGCTCGGCGGTGTGGCGGCGGGTGCGGCGGGCGGCGGCGGTGCGGCGGCCGGCGCTGTCGCCACCGGTGGCATGCAATTGGGCCAGCGTGGTCTCCTGATGTATGCCCGCGAAAACGAAACGGCCGCCGACCAGCTGGCATTGAAGTATCTCGCTCAGACGGGCCAGTCCGCCAAGGGCATGCTGGAAACGTTCCAGCGCTTCGCTGGGCAGCAGATGTTCCTGTCGGCGCACATCGACCCCTATGTCCAAACCCATCCGATGGCGGCCGACCGTATCACCATGATCGATGAACTGGCCCATAAATCAAAGTTCTTCGACAAGCCGGACGACCCGGCGCTCAAGGAGCGGCACGACCTCGTGCGCGCCAAGTTCGCCGCCTTCACGCGCAACAGCCAGAGCGTGCTGCGGCTCTATCCGCCGTCCGACACCAGCCTTGCCGCCGATTATGCTCGCGCCATCGTCGCCTATCGCTTTTCCGACCCGACGTCCGCCCTTGCCCGGATGGACGCCCTGATCAAGCGCTCGCCCAACAATCCCTATTTCTGGGAACTCAAGGGTCAGATCCTGCTGGAAACCGGCAAACCCAGGGAGGCGCTGGCGCCCCTTCGGAAGGCGGTCGCGCTGGCGCCGAATGCGGGGCTTATTCGCGTTTTGCTCGGACAGGCGCTGGTGGGGACCGGCGACGCCAAACTGACCGACGAGGGCATCGCCACCCTTACCAAGGGAATCGGCGACGACCCGGATCAGCCGGTCGGCTATCGCCAGCTGGCCATCGCCTACGCTCGCAAGAATGACATCCCCCTGGCCGACCTCGCCTCGGCACAGGGTAGCTTTGCCTCCGGCGATATCGATACCGCCAAGAAATACGCCATGCGCGCGCAGGAAGGTCTCAAGGCCGGTTCGCCGGCCTGGCTGCGCGCCGACGACATCATCACCTACAAGGCACCGAATTGACCGGGTATTGCCTGCCTGGGACAAGGAGCAGTCGCATGTTTGCCCATTTCCGGAAAGTCCTGTCGGCCAC
>JAGSYV010000138.1 GCA_018262505.1 Pseudomonadota bacterium | reverse complement strand
CTCCGAGGCGATCAACGCCCAGAGCGAGCAGGCGATGACCATTCGCGGCCTGTTCCGCATCAAGTCCGCCGAGGAAATCGGCCGGACACCGGTGCCGCTCGATGAAGTTGAGCCAGCTAAGGACATCGTTCGCAAGTTCGCGACCGGTGCCATGAGCTACGGCTCGATCAGCCGTGAAGCGCATACCAACCTTGCCATCGCCATGAACCGGATCGGCGGACGCTCGAACACCGGCGAGGGCGGTGAGGAGGCCGATCGCTTCAAGCGACTGCCGTCGGGTGACAGCCTGCGCTCGGCAATCAAGCAGGTCGCCTCGGGCCGGTTCGGCGTCACCACCGAATATCTGGTCAACTCCGACCAGATGCAGATCAAGATGGCGCAGGGTGCCAAGCCCGGCGAGGGCGGCCAGCTGCCCGGCCACAAGGTTGATGCCATCATCGGCAAGGTGCGTCACGCCACCCCCGGCGTGCAGCTCATCTCGCCGCCGCCGCACCATGACATCTACTCGATCGAAGACCTGGCCCAGTTGATCTTCGACCTGAAGAACGTCAATCCGACCGGCGAAGTGTCGGTGAAGCTCGTCTCGGAAGTCGGCGTCGGCACGGTTGCCGCCGGCGTTGCCAAGGCGCGCGCCGACCACATCACCATCTCCGGCTTCGAGGGCGGTACCGGCGCTTCGCCGCTGACCTCCATCAAGCACGCGGGTTCCCCGTGGGAGATCGGTCTTGCCGAGACGCAGCAGACGCTGGTGATCAACGGCCTTCGTTCGCGTGTCGAGCTGCAGGTCGACGGCGGTGTCCGCACCGGTCGCGACGTGATTGTCGGCGCGCTGCTCGGCGCCGATGGCTTCGGTTTTGCCACCGCGCCGCTGATCGCCTCGGGCTGCCTGATGATGCGCAAGTGCCATCTCAACACCTGCCCGGTTGGCATCGCCACCCAGGACCCGATGCTGAGGAAGCGCTTCGTCGGCCAGCCGGAACACGTGATCAACTACTTCTTCTTTGTCGCCGAGGAAGTGCGCCGCCATCTCGCCGCGCTCGGCTTCCGCAAGCTGGAAGAGCTCACCGGCCGCACCGACATTCTCGACAAGCAGGCGGGCATCGAGCACTGGAAGGCCAAGGGCCTCGACTTCTCGCGCCTGTTCTACCTGCCGAAGGCGGACCCGGCCGAGATGCGCCACACCACGGTGCAGAAGCATCCGATCGACGACATCCTTGACCGGAAGCTGATCGCCGAGGCGATGCCGGCGCTCGAAAGTGGTGAGACGGTGAAGATCGAGACGCCGGTGAACAACGTCAACCGTTCGGTGGGCGCCATGCTGTCTGGCGAGATCGCCAAGCGCTATGGCCACGTCGGCTTGCCGGATGACACCATCCGGGTGACGCTGACCGGCACCGCCGGCCAGTCGTTCGGCGCCTGGGGTGCCCATGGCCTGACGCTCGACCTAATCGGCGACGGCAACGACTACGTCGGCAAGGGCCTGTCGGGTGCTCGCCTCGTCGTGCGGCCGAATCCCAAGTCGAAGATCGTGCCGGAGAAGTCGATCATCGTCGGCAACACCGTGCTCTACGGCGCCATCGCCGGTGAATGCTACTTCCGCGGTGTGGCCGGCGAGCGCTTCGCGGTGCGCAACTCCGGCGCCATCGCCGTCGTCGAGGGCGTGGGTGATCACGGCTGCGAATACATGACCGGCGGCATTGTCGTCGTGCTCGGCAGCACCGGTCGCAACTTCGCGGCCGGCATGTCCGGTGGCATCGCCTACGTGCTCGACGAGGACGGCAGCTTCAACAAGCGCTGCAACATGTCCATGGTCGAGTTCGAGGAGATGGTCGAGGACGAGCTGGCGCTGCCGATTGGGCTCGACGGCAAGGTCGACGTTCGCGCCGACATGACGCGCCACGACTGCGAGCGCCTCAGGGCCCTGATCGAACGGCACCACGCCTGGACCGGCTCGCCGCGTGCCAAGGCCATCCTCGACGACTGGGCCGCCTGGCGCGGCAAGTTCATCAAGGTGATGCCGACCGAGTATCGCAAGGCATTGGAAGCCATGACGGCGAGCCGCCTCGCCGCCGAGTAACCGAGAGGGGCGGTCTCAGGGCCGTCCCGTCCCACCGAGACAGAAAAGGGTCCTCAACTCTCCCCCCGCGAGTGGCGCCAAGGACGGCGCCCCCGGCTGGCGAGCGGCCCCATACAGGCTAGACGGAGTGAAAGATGGGCAAGGCTACCGGCTTCCTCGAGTTCGAGCGTCAGGAGCTCAAGTACCAGAAGGTGGAGGACCGTGTCCGCCACTACAACGAGTTCACCATTCCGCCGCTGGAGAGCGACATGCAGACCCAGGGCGCCCGCTGCATGGAGTGCGGCGTGCCCTACTGCCACCGCGGCTGCCCGGTGAACAACCAGATCCCGGACTGGAACGACCTCGTCTACAACGGCGACTGGGAGACGGCGGCGCGCAATCTCCACTCCACCAACAACTTTCCGGAGTTCACCGGCCGCGTCTGCCCCGCTCCCTGCGAGGCGGCCTGCACGCTGAACCTGTTCGAGACGCCGGTGACGATCAAGCAGATCGAATACACCATCGCCGAGCGGGCCTGGAAGGACGGCCGTGTGCAGCCGGAAATCGCCAAGGTCAAGACCGGCAAGAAGGTGGCGGTGATCGGCTCCGGTCCGGCTGGCCTTGCCGCCGCCCAGCAGCTCGTCCGCGTTGGTCATGACGTGCATGTCTACGAGAAGAACGCCCGCGCCGGCGGTCTTCTGCGCTACGGCATCCCCGACTTCAAGCTCGACAAGCACATCGTCGAACGGCGCGTGCAGCAGATGGTGGCCGAAGGCGTCGTCTTCCACTTCAATGTCAACGTCGGCGTCGACGTGAAGGTGGAGGACCTCAAGGCCGAGTATGACGCCGTGTTGCTGGCCGGCGGCTCGGAAAAGTCGCGCGACCTGCCGCTGCCCGGCCGCGAGCTGCGTGGCGTTCACTTCGCCATGGAATTCCTGCCACAGCAGAACCGCCGCGTCGGTGGCGAGCCGCTTGGCTCCGTCGATCCGATCTCGGCGTTGGGCAAGCGCGTGTTGGTCATCGGCGGCGGCGATACCGGCTCGGACTGCATCGGCACCTCGAACCGTCAGGGTGCCACCGCCGTCGTGCAGCTGGAAATCATGCCGAAGCCGCCGGAAAAGGAAGACAAGCTGCTGACCTGGCCGAACTGGCCGCTGAAGCTCAGGACATCGTCGAGCCATGAGGAAGGGGCCGAGCGCCTGTTCGGCGTCACCGCCACTTCCTTCGAGGGCCAGAACGGCGTCGTCAACAAGGTCAACTGCGTCAAGGTCGACGCCAAGTTCCAGCCGATCCCCGGCACGGAATTCGCCATCGATGCCGACCTGGTGCTGTTTGCCATGGGCTTCGTGCACCCGGTGCACGAGGGCATGATCAACGAACTCGGCGTCGACAAGGACGGTCGCGGCAACGTCAAGGCCACCGAGGCCGACTATCGCACCTCGGTCGACAAGGTGTTCGCGGCCGGTGACATGCGGCGCGGCCAGAGCCTGGTGGTCTGGGCGATCCGCGAGGGCCGTCAGGCGGCGCGCGCCATCGACGAGTTCCTGATGGGCGCCACCGTTCTGCCGCGCTGAGCGGCGGACGGCAATCAATCGAGCGGCCGGGGTTCCCTGGGGGAGCCCGGCCGCGATCGTATTTAGCTGCGTTTATTCGGACGGGAAGCCGTATCAAACGTCGAATGCCGCTTCCCGCATACGGTCTTCCATGAAGCGGCGCGCCTTGATCAGCTCGGCGATCGGCTCTTCGGCTTTCTCCGTCCACATTTCGATCAGGAAAGCGCCGCGATATCCGAGCTGGCCGAGGGTGCGGAACACCCCGGTGAAGTCGACGCCGCCCTCGCCGAACGGTACGTCGCGGAACTGGCCGGGGAAGGTGTCGGTCACCGCTCTGGTGTCCTTGAGATGGATGGCGGCGATGTGGTCGATGCCAAGCCCGAGTTCGGCGGCGACGTCGTTGCCCCAGGCCGTGAGGTTGCCGACATCGGGATAAACGGTGAACCAGGGCGACCGCAGCTTGTCGTCCCAGGTCTTCCAGAGGCTGATCGAGTTCATGAAGGGCGTGTCCATGATCTCGACGGCCAGCATCACCTGGGCGGCGGCAGCGCGTTCGACGGCCCAGCGCAGTCCTGCCTCGAAACGGGCGCGCGTGCCCTTGTCCTGCTCCTCGTAATAGACGTCGTAGCCAGCGAGCTGGATGGTTCGGATGCCGCAGTCGCGGGCCAGGCGAATGGCCTTGTCCATCACGTCCCGCGCACGCTCGACGACGGCGGGGTCGTGGCTGCCGAACGGAAAGCGGCGATGGCCGGATAGGCACATGGACGGCACCGGAATGCCGGTCTCCAGCGAGGCGCGCACCAGGGCGAGGCGCTCCTCTGTGCTCCAGTCCAGGCGGGACAGGCGATGATCGGTCTCGTCGACCGACATCTCGACGAAGTCGAAGCCGCAGGCCTTGGCCAGCGCCAGACGTTCCGGCCAGCTGAGGCGGGATGGTAAAGCCTTCTCGTAGATGCCAAGGGGATGTCTGCGCATTGACGTTCCTCCAGGATGAGCGGTCATCGCTCACATCGCGGGTGACAAGCGATCGAGCGCAGCGGCAAGCTCCAGGAAGCGCTCGTACTTGCGCCGGTAGGGCTCGGCATGGGCGAGATTGGGTTCGATCCGACTGGCGGCTGGGCACATGGCGTTCATCGCTTCGATGAAGGATGGATAGACGCCTGAACCGATCGCGGCGGCGATGGCGGCCCCGAGACAACCGGATTGTTCGACGTGGACGACCTCGATGGGCAGGGCGGCGATGTCGGCGACCATCTGCATCCAGGGCCGTGATTTCGCCGGCCCGCCGGTCAGGCGCAACTGACGCCCCCGGCCCGATAGTGCGAGGATGCGGTCGAGATGAACCTGCTGGGAGAAGCAGATGCCCTCGTAGACGGCTTGTACCACCTCGCCGAGGCCATAGGCGTTGGCCAGGCCGTAGAAGCCGCCGAGGAGGTTGTCGCCGAGGTTTGACGAGAAGAGATAGGGCAGGAATTGGACGGGCGTCGATGCTGGCGGAAGGGTGCCGAGCAGCCGGTCGCATTCGGCATAGGGCTTGTCGTGACCGGCCATGAAGGTCCTTACGAACCATTCGAGGTTGGAGGCATTGGTCGGGCTACCCTCGTGGACGAAATAGCGGCCGGGGATACAATAGCGGCCCCAGGTGTAGGGATATTCGCTCACCGGAATGTGGTCGGTGGTCCAGGTCACGATGGTCCAGGTGCCCATGGTGACGTTGATGCGGCTGTCGTCGGCGAGCCCCGAACAGACGGCGGCGGAGACGACGTCGAAGAAGCCGCCGAACACCGGGGTTCCGGCCTTCAGGCCTGTCTCGGCGGCGGCGGTCGCGGACAGGCCTGCCGGACTTTCGGTCGAGCCGACCGGCTCGGGTATGCGCTCGCCGATGTCCTCGATGCCGAACAGGGCGAGCAGGGCCGGATCATAGGTTCCGGTGTTGACGTTGAGGAGATTGCTGCCGGAAATGTTGGTGACCTCGCAGCCGAGGTGGCCGGTCATGCGGTAGCGGATCCAGTCGTGCGCCATCAGCACGTGGCCGATACGGCCATAGGCGTCGGGATCATTGTCCTTGAACCAGCGCAGGATGGCGGCGGGATGGCTGGGCCAGAGCTGCTGGTAGCTCATGGGATGGATCTCGTCCGGCACGCCGGCCGCCTTGAAAGCGCGTACCTCAGGCATGGCCCGGTTGTCGGAAGAGATGATGCCGTTGCGGAAGGGCTTGCCGTCGCGATCGACCAGATAAAGGCCCTTGCCGTGGGCCGAGAAGCTGATGCCGGCGATGTCGGCGGCGGGCGTTTCGGTTTTGTCGAGCAGTTCGCGGATGGTGCCACACACCGAGCGCCACATGGCGTCCATGTCGCGCTCGCTCCAGCCGACGTGCTCGGCGACGGCGGCGTCGTTCATCGACGCGACGCCGACTTCACGGCCGGTCTCGTCGTAGAGCCCGCTCTTGATGACGCTGCCGCCGATGTCGATTCCGAGAAAATGGGGCACGCTCGCGTTCCTCCAGGATAAGTCTGGCGACTGCCCGTCGCGCGCGGGCCCATGCGGGGACGGTCTCCCGCCGGCCCGCGGCGGATGTCTCCACCGCCAGTTCCGGGCAGCCATGATGTCGGTATTCGGTTTGGCGAAGCTCATGGCCGGTCGATGAGACCGACCATGCCTTGGTTATTCGGCGACGGGCACAACGCCCTTTTTCAGAATGATATTTCCGTATTTGACGCGCTGGCCGGTCACCACCACGGCATAGGCTTGGCGGGCGCGCTCGTAAAAGGCATAGCGCTCGATGCGACGGATTGGCGGCGTCGCCGGCCAGTGCCGATCGATCTCCGCGCGATAGGCCTTCTCGACCTCCGGATCGAGGCTGTCACCCGGCACGGCTTCCATCATGATGACGGGGTCGCTCACGAAGTCATCGATGTTGATCAACCGCAGGATGCCGTTCAGCAAGTCCGGTATGCCGATGCCATCGGCACGTATAACCCGTTGCGAAAACGTATCTCCGGGGAAGAACGAATCCGAAAGAACGATTTCATCACCATGCCCCATTCGGTGGAGCGCGGTAAGAAGTTCCGGGGATATATAGGGGGAAACGCCTATAAGCATGATGGCTCCTTGGTGCATTTGCGGGGAATTTCCGCGAAGTGTTGGCCTCTCTATCAGCTCGTCAGTGATGGCTTGTCAAGCTTATGGACAACGTTTGCCTGATTGGAATCGCTTGAAGATGGCGGCCTAAGTCTTAGTCGAATCGAGGCTTAATCGGTTTATATACCTCTATTGGGCGGTGTTTATCCCTTCGTATAATTGGGCGAATGCTGATTGACAGAAAATTGGACCAGGACCATAACCCCGATCAAGTCATCTGTTGGCCTGTTTAGGACAACGATTGCATGATGGTCGGCGGGAGGACGGAAATATGGCTTCAGAGTGGCTTCTAGAGATGGTTGGAATCTCCAAAAGCTTTCCTGGCGTCCGTGCTCTGGACGACGTTTGCCTGCGTGTTCGGGCTGGTAGCGTGCATGCCCTCATTGGTGAGAACGGCGCCGGCAAGTCGACGCTCATGAAGGTGCTCAACGGCATGTATCGCCCCGACGTCGGCGAGATACGACTGCGTGGAGAGCCGGTGCAGATCAACGGTTTGAAGGGCGCACTCGATCTTGGCATCTCGATGATCTACCAGGAGCTCAACCCCATTCCGGCCATGACCGTCGCCGAAAACATCTTCATCGGTCGCGAGCCGGTCTACGGTCGATCCGGCGTCGTCAACCGTCGCAAGATGAACGCCGATGCCCGGCAGCTGTTCGAAACGCTCGGACTGGCGATGAACCCGTCGGCCAGGCTATCGAGCCTGTCGGTGGCCGAGATGCAGATGGTGGAGATCGCCAAGGCCATCTCATTCGACTCCGAAATCATCGTCATGGATGAGCCGACCTCGGCGATTACCGACCGTGAGGTTGAGAAGCTCTTCGAGATCATTCGCACCCTGAAGGCTGCCAACAAGGCGGTGATCTACATCTCCCACAAGATGAACGAGCTTTTCCAGATCGCCGACGAGATGACGGTGATGCGCGATGGCCGCTACATCGACACCCAACTGACCGACAAGCTGACGACACAGAGTCTGATCTCGATGATGGTCGGCCGGCGGATCGACGAGATGTTCCCCAAGGAGGATGTTCCGCTCGGGGAAGTGGTGCTGTCGGTGGACGGGCTCACGCAGGGCGATCGGGTCCGCAACGTCTCCTTCGAGCTCAGGCGGGGAGAGATTCTGGGGATCGCCGGTTTGATGGGCGCCGGACGGACCGAACTGGTCGAGACCATCTTCGGCATCCGCAAGTCGTCTGCCGGACGGATTCAGATCGGCGGGCAGCCGGTGTCGATCGCCACTCCGCGCGACGCCATCCGCAACCGCATCGCGCTGGTCTCCGAGGACCGCAAACTGATGGGCCTCAACCTCCGTGCTTCGGTGAAGGACAACATCTCCCTCATCAATCTCGCCCGCTACTGCAATCTCGGCGGCGTCATCCGCGCCCGCCAGGAAGTGGAAGTCGCCCGCCGGCAGATCGATCGCTTCAAGATCAAGGTGTCGTCCTACCGGCAGATCGTCGACACGCTGTCGGGCGGCAACCAGCAGAAGGTGGTGATCGCCAAGTGGATCCTCACCAATCCCGACATCATCATCCTCGATGAACCGACGCGCGGCATCGACGTCGGTGCCAAGTCGGAAATCCACAAGATCATGGTGGCACTGGCCAGAGAGGGCAAGGCGATCATCATGATCTCATCGGAGTTGCCGGATTTCAGCCAGGAAGCCGTCATGGCTTCCGCCACCGGAAGCCACTAGGAGGAGAACAATGAGCATGGCATCTCTGGCCAGCGCCGACGGTTACGGAAACAAGGTCAAGCAAATCGCCGCCCGCTACGGGATCTACATCGCCTTCGTGGTCATGTTTGTCTTCCTGTCGCTATGGTCGCCCTGGTTCCTGACCTTCGACAACATCCTTAATATCCTGCGTCAGTGTTCGATCAATGGCATCATCGCCGTCGGCGCTACGTTGGTGATCATCACCGGCGGCATCGATCTGTCGGTGGGCGCCATCGTGGCGCTGGCGGCGGTATCGGCCGCTTCGGTGGCCCATCCCGATAGCTATCCGGTGATCGTGCCGATCCTGGTCGGCCTCGCGGTCGGCGCGCTGTTCGGTGGCATCAACGGCTTCATCATAGCCAAGGGTCGCATTGCGCCTTTCATCGTCACCTTGGGCATGATGACCATCGTCCGCGGCGGTTCTCTGGTCATGTCGGACGGCCGGCCGGTGATCAACCTCAGCGACGAGTACAACACCATCGGTGGCGGTTACCTGTGGGGTGTGCCCCTGCCGGTGTTCTTGTTCATTGCCGTGGTGCTGATCGGCGCCTTCCTGCTGCACTTCTGCAAGTTCGGCCGGCATGTCTATGCCGTCGGCGGCAATGAGCTGGCGGCTGTCGTCTCCGGCCTCAACGTCGGCCGTGTCAAGATGGGCGTCTATACGCTGGCCGGACTGTTCGCTGGTTTTGCCGGCATCATCCTGTCGTCCCGCGTCATGACCGGATCGCCGGCAGCCGGCGCCGGCTACGAGCTCGATGCCATCGCGGCGGTGGTTATCGGTGGCACCAGTCTGGCCGGCGGCACCGGCGCCGTCCTCGGCACGGTGATCGGTACGCTGATCATCGGCACCATGAACAACGGCCTGGATCTGCTGAACGTCTCTTCGTATTTCCAGCAGATCGTCAAGGGAATCATCATCATATCCGCAGTTCTTCTTGATCAATACACGAAGAACTCGCGCTGAAAATTTGAGGATCGGTCAAACAACAAACAGACCGAATAAAGGAGGAGACGACCAAATGAATAAAGCTCTCATGTTCTGCGCGGCGTTCGCCATGGCTGGCGGTCTGATGTCGCCCGCGTCGGCCGGGTACCGGATCGGCGTCAGCTATCAGAACCTTCAGAACGAATTCATCGTCAATATCGCCAAGGCCGTCGAGGCGAAAGCCGGGGAACTCGACGTGACCCTGATCGAGAGCGACGGTCAGGGCAAGGCCGAAGTGCAGATCTCCCAGGTAGAAAATTTCATCGCCCAGCACGTCGACGCCATCTTGCTCATCCCGTTCGACAAGGAGGGTTGCGTGCCGGCGGTGCAGAAAGCCGTGGCCGCCAAGATTCCGCTGGTGGTTTTCAACGCCCAGGTGGCCAACGTCGAGCTTGCCAACACCTACGTCGGCTCCGACGACGTCGAGGCCGGCAAAATCGAGATGCAGTACATCGCCGATCTCCTGAAGGGCAAAGGCAACATTGCCATCATCCATGGTCCGAATGGCCATTCGGCCGAAGTGCAGCGTACCGAGGGCAACAAGGAAATTCTCAAGAAGTACCCGGATATCCAGGTGCTGTTCGAACAAACCGCCAACTGGGACCGCGCCCAGGCGCTGAGCCTCACCGAGAACTGGTTGCAGACCGGACGGCCGCTCAACGCCATTGTTGCCCAGAACGATGAGATGGCTCTCGGCGCCTACAAGGCGATCGAGGCGGCAGGCAAGGCCAAGGACATCCCGGTGATCGGCATCGACGCCATCGCGGATGCCTTGAAGTCGGTCAAGGAGGGCAAGATGGCTGCCACCGTCTTCCAGGACGCTCATGGTCAGGGCGCGACGGCTGTCGAAATGGCCGTCAAGATCCTCAAGGGCGAGGAAGTCCCCAAGGTTGTGAACATCCCCTTCAAGCTTATCACAAAGGAAACTGTGGATAGCCTGAAGTAAGGTAAAAGTGGCTGCGATCCGGCGGTTTGGCCGCCGGGTCGCACTGCGAGGGACGGCCTCGCTCAATGGGGGATTTGAAGGTTGGCTTCACTCAAGGATGTTTCCAAAGCTGCGGGCGTCTCGCCGTCGACGGTATCGCGGGTCATCACCGGCAGCCGCCCGGTCGACGAGGAGACGCGGGAGCGGGTGATGAAGGCCATCCGGACGCTCGACTACCGTCCCAACTTGCTGGCGCGAGGCCTCCGGAACAAGTCGCGCAAGAGCATCGGCCTGATGGTTCCGAGCATCCTGCATGAGACCTTCGCCAACTTCATCTACTTCGTCGAGGAAGCCTGCGTCAGCAACGGCTTTACCATGCTGCTTGGGAACACTCAGGCCAATGCCGAGGCTGAAGAGCGGGTGCTCAAGAACTTCATCGGCATGAACGTCGACGGCGTCATCGTCTCGCAAGTCTCCGACGAAAGCTCCGTGGTCAAGAGCCTCAACCGGCTGGGCATTCCCGTGGTCGGCATCGATCGGGCACCCGATGACGAGGAGGCGGATCGGGTCGTGGTGTTCAACCGGGAGGCCGGCGAGATTGCTGCCCGCTATCTCTACTCCATGGGGCACCGGCAGATCGCCTGCATCAGCGGCCCTGAGACGGTCAGCCTGTCGCGAGAGCGGCTCGAGGGCTTCCGCAGCGTCCTCGCCGAAAAAGGCGTCGACGTGCAGTATGTCTCCGGACCGGACTTCGAGTTCGAAACCGGCATCGCCATGGTGCGCAAGCTGTTCGGACAGGGATACGAATTCACGGCGATCTGGGCCCAGAGCGACTTGCTGGCCATCGGCGCCATGCAAGAACTGGCGCGGCTCGGTACGCGCATCCCGGAGGACGTGTCGATCATGGGCATGGACGGCATCCAGCTTGGCGAGATGGTCCGACCGACGCTGACCACGATACGCCAGCCGTTCCGCGAGATCTGCCAGCACGCCGTGCGTCTGCTACTCGAACGCATCGAACACGGCCACACCAAGCCGACACGCATCGTCGTGCGGCCCGAACTCATCGTCCGCGACTCGGTTTGTCACAAATGACGACGAACTGACGCCTGCGCGGCCCATCCGCCCCAAAATCGATTCCACTGAAAAACGATCCAAGGAGGTCGCTGTGATTACTTTGTCTAAAATCCGGGGTGCTTTCGAACAAGGCGAAGGGGTGCTGCGTCTTGCCCCGGCATTCGTTCCGCGCCGTTTCTCCTCGGCCGGCCAGCGCCTGCGCCTGCATCCCGACGATTATTACGCGCTCGGCACGGCGCGCGGCTCGATCAAGGAGCGCTGGTTTTCGTCGGTCATCGCCGCCATGAATGGTCCGTTGGCGCCGGCCGACGAGGGTATGAGCTACGTCGATCCGACCGGGCGGATCGAGGATAAGTTCCTATTCCGCGACGCTGTCGCCGAACTCGGCGCCGACATCATAGGCTCGGAGCTCAAGGCTAAGTTTGGCACGTGGCCGATGTACTCGAAGTTCTTTGATTTCAACGCGCCGTTGTTCCTGCACCTGCATCTGCGCGAGGAAGACGCGCGCCGCGTTGGCCGCAAGGGCAAGCCGGAGGCCTATTACTTCCCGCCGCAGCTCAACAACCACCCGGGCCTGTTCCCGCACACCTACTTCGGCTTCGATCCGGACATGACCAAGGATGAAGTGCGGGCCCGCCTTGCTCTTTACCAGCAGACGGACAATCGCGTCACCGAGCTGTCGCGCGCCTATCGCATCCAGCTCGGCACCGGCTGGTACACGCCGCCGGGCGTCGTCCACGCGCCGGGCTCCTATCTCACCTACGAGCCGCAGTGGAACAGCGACGTCAACTCAGTCTACGAGAATGTCGTCAACCACGAGGTCTATCCTTACGAGTTCCTGGTCGAGAATTGCCCGGAGGAGAGCAAGCAGGACCTCGACTACGTCATGAGCCTGATGGACTGGGAGGCCAACGTCGATCCCTCCTACCGCAAGACCTATTTCCGGCCGCCGCTGATTGCCTCGGAGAGCGAACAGCACGTCGAAAAGTGGGTCGTCTATGCCACCGGCTATATCGCCGCCAAGGAACTGACGGTCTATCCAGGCGCCAGCGTCACCATTCGTGACGTAGCGGCCTATGGCTGCGTGCTCACCCAGGGGCACGGCAAGCTTGGTGTCCACGACGCCGAGACGGCGACCATGCTGCGGTTCGGCCAGCTGTCGGCCGACGAATACTTCGTCAGCGAGCTGGCGGCCAAGGCCGGTCTCACCATCGTCAACCAAAGCAAGGTCGAGCCGCTAGTGATCCTCAAGCACTTCGGCCCCAACGCCGGTGACCCCAAGATTGTCTGAGCTTGGGCTAAGTTCCGGTGATCGCAGCCGGTTCTGACGGCATCGAAACGCAGCGGTCGGGTTTCCCAGTGGAGCCCGGCCGTCGTCATTTTCAGGCACAGAAAAGTGTCGTTATCCCTCTTACCTCAACGCCGTGGAATCGTAGCGGCCGGGCACCGGATCGAGCGGCAGGCCCTCGACGACGAGGCGATGGAAAGGGGTGCCGGGCTTGGGCGGCGTCAGGTCGGCGGCGGTGATCAGCTTGTCCTCGCCAGCGGCGCCGGGATCGTTCAGCAGCATGACCAACCCGCCACCGGACACCTGTTGCATCAGGTTGGCGGTGGGAGCGGCGATGTCGAGCACCGAGCCGAGGCTCTGCTGGACATAGAAGGCGAGCTTGCGGGCGCCGGAACGGGTGAAGCCGACGCCGTCCTTCAGGCGCAACTGGCGCACCTGCCCGTCGAGGTCGGGGCCGCTCGCCACGAAGGCGCCGCTCTGCGAGAAGGGCTCCCAGACATCGATATAGGTCGCTCCCTTCTCGCTTGCCTCGTCGCGGATGACGCCGTCGATATAGGTAATGTCGTTGGTGGCCTGCGGGCTGGCGACCGGCACCAGGCCGACCCATTGGAAGGGCACGGCATGCTCGCGCGAGACGCGCATCAGCTCATTGAGCCGGGCCTTGTAAATGGTCTCCCAATCGGCCGAGGGAAACTCGACCACCCGGTCGGGAAGCTCGATCGGCTGGCCGTCGGCGCGGCCGATCAGGGCGACGACGGCGGCCGGCCGCGGTTTGTCCAACAGGCGTTTCTCAAGGAAGGCTTTCCAGTCGATATCCTCGGTGGAGGCGAGGCCGGCGTCATCGATGGTCTTGGTCTCGATGCGCACATCCGGCCGATCGGCGAAGGCTATGTCGAGGCCGCGCCCGAGGTCGGTGGCCAGCCGATCGCCGATCACCAGAACCACGCGCGCGTCGTCCTGTTTGGGGTTTTGCGGCTTGACGACCACTGCAGGCGCTGCCGCCGTCTTGCGTTGACCACCGGGAGAGCCGGCTGGCGGCACTTTGATGATGCGAGCACCACCGGCTGGCGGCTCGACTGGTTCGGGCCGGCCCAAGCCGAACAGGCGCATCAGAAAGGGTCGGTTGTCCACCTGCTGCTGCTGTTGCGGCGGCGGTTGCGTCTTGAAGAACTGCGCCGATGCCGGCGTCGCGAGCCAGGCGACGGCGAGTATGACGACAGCCAACGGACTTGCCCAGCCACGAAACACGGACCCTAACCTCCAAGCCGAGGCCGTCGTTCTCAGCCGTTCCGCAGCAGCGTCAGAAGTTCGAGCGACGCGTTGCCGGTGACAGCGAGGTTGCCGGTGACAGCGAGGCCGCGCTGCGCCTCATAGGCGCGGATGGCGGCGACGGTTTCGGCGCCGACCTTACCATCGATCTTTTGCAGAGGGAATCCAATCGCCCTGAGCCGCGCCTGCACCTCGGTACGGCCGGCCTCGTCGAGCGGTGTGTAGCCGCGCGGCCAAGGCGTGACGAACGGACCGCCGCCGGCGATGCGGTCGGCGAGATGACCGACGCCGAGCGCATAGGCAGTGGCGTTGTTGTAGCGCTTGATCGCCTGGAAGTTTCTGAGCGTCAGGAAGGCCGGGCCGCCGGGACCGGCCGGCAGCAGCAAGGTGGCTTGATCCCCCGGGCGTGGGAAGGCGCCGCCGGTGGCGCGATTGACGCCGCGCGCCGTCCAGTCGCCGAGCGACACCGACCGCCCTTCCTGCGAGGCGTCGAAGCCCGGCGGCAGGATCACCTCGTAGCCCCAGGTGGCGCCGGCCTGCCAGCCGGATTTCTGAAGGTAGTTGGCGGTGGAGGCCAGCGCATCCGGTACCGAAGTCCAGATGTCGCGGCGGCCGTCGCCGTCGAAGTCGACGGCATAGCCGAGATAGGTGGTGGGAATGAACTGGGTCTGGCCCATGGCGCCAGCCCAGGAGCCGATCATGTGGCGGGCGTCAATGTCGTGATGCTCGAGGACGCGCAGCACGGCGTTGAGCTGCTGGCGGCCATAGACCGCGCGCGAGCCGCCGCGCCAACCGAGCGTCGCCAGCGCCCGCACCACGTTCTTGGCCTTGGTGGGATCGCGGAGGATGGCGCCGTAGGTGCTCTCCATGCCCCAGATGGCGACGACCACCTCACGGTTGACGCCATAGGTCGCCTCGATGCGGTCGAGCAGCGACCGATAGCGCACGAGCATGTCGCGGCCGGTGGCGATGCGGCTCTCCGCCGCCATGTCGTCGAGATAGTCCCAGATGGCGCGCGAGAATTCCGGTTGGATCGTCGCCTTGACGAGCACGTCGTCGTCGGGGCCGACGCCTCGGAAGGCGGCGGCGAAGGTGGCGCGCGTGACGCCGCGCACCTCGGCGGCGGGCCACTGGCTTTCGACGAAGGCGGTGAAGGCCGGCGGGATCGGGCCATCGGCGAGCGGTGGCAGGCCAGGTTCGCCCGAAGAAGCGAAGTCGTTGCCGAGGATGGCGCAGGCGCCAAGGAGAGCGGCAAGCGACAGGGCTACGGCGCCTCGGGCGATCCGCGACATGTTCGGCATGACTGACGCTCCTTTTCGGTCTTGATTGTCTTTCCAGAGACGAGATTTATGGTAAACGATCGGTTAAATTCCGCAGCATTTCGTCCTCGGACGTCCGGCTTCCGGACCCTTCGCAAAGGAATTTATTCGCCCGAGCCCACAATTCCAAAATTAAACATTTTTCCGCTATTGATGGTCCCGCCCACGCGGCAGACGTTCCGACATCCGGACCGTCACCAGACTTGCCGCTCAGGAGTGCTTCATGTCCAAACGTATTCGTAAAGCCGTCTTTCCCGTCGCTGGCCTCGGCACCCGTTTCCTTCCGGCCACCAAGGCCGTTCCCAAGGAGATGATGACCGTCGTCGACCGGCCGGCGCTCCAGTATGTCGTCGACGAGGCCAAGGCGGCCGGCATCGAGCATTTCATCTTCGTCACCGGTCGCGGCAAGGAAGTGATCGAGAATCATTTCGACGTCGCCTATGAGCTCGAGGCGACGCTGATCGCCCGCAACAAGACGGCGGCGCTCGAAGAGCTGCGCGCCGAACGCCCGGCCGCCGGCACCACCTCGTTCACCCGCCAGCAGGAGCCGCTCGGCCTCGGCCACGCCGTCTGGTGCGCGCGTGACATCGTCGGCGACGAACCTTTCGCGGTGCTGTTGCCCGACATGCTGATGAAGCACACGGTGCCGTGCCTCAAGAGCATGGTCGACGCCTATCAGGTCAGCGGCGGCAACATCGTCAGCCTGGAGGAATGCGATCCGGCCCAGACGTCGTCCTACGGCATCGTCGCCCTCGGCAAGACGCTTGCCACCGATGTGTTCGAAATCACCGACATGGTCGAGAAGCCCAAGCCGGCCGATGCGCCGTCCAACTTCTTCATCTCCGGCCGCTATATCCTGCAGCCGCGCATCTTCGAGTTGCTCGGTAACCAGGAAAAGGGCGCCGGCGGCGAGATCCAACTCACCGATTCCATGCTGCGTCTTGCCAAGGAGCAGGCCTTCTCGGGCGTGCGCTTCCGCGGAACCACCTTCGACACCGGCACCAAGCTCGGCTTCCTCAAGGCCAACATCGCCTATGGCAGCGAGCGGACCGACATCGATCCGAACATCGTCAACGAGCTGAAGAGCGTTTTGGGTTGACCCCAACACGTGACGGACGTTGCGTACGACCGGAAGCCGCCTTCGGGCGGCTTCTGTTTTTTGGGCCTCACGCGCCGGCGGGCCTTCGCTTCGCTTTCCGCCCGACGGGGCCTTGCCACGTCTGGCCCGCTCCGCGCGGCGCCGCTTGGCGCCGGAAGCCGCCTTCGGGCGGCTTCTGCCTTTCTGTGGCAAGCCGTTCGAGAAAACTTGAGAAGCACACTTGCCTTATGGCCGATCCTATGGATTGCTCCCAGGAGACAGGTGGAGGTGAACATGTCCATAGAGGTTTGGCTGGCTTTCGTCGCGGCGTCGGCAGTCCTGTTGGCAATTCCTGGACCGACCGTCCTCTTGGTGATTTCCTACGCGCTCGGTCATGAGAGGCGCACGGCCACGGCGACCGTGGCGGGTGTCGCCCTGGGCGATTTCACGGCGATGACGGCGTCGATGCTTGGTCTTGGCGCGCTTCTCGCCACGTCTGCCGCGTTGTTCACCGCGTTGAAGTGGATCGGTGCCGCCTACCTGATCTATCTCGGTCTCAAGCTTTGGCGGGCGCCGGTGGCAAGCGATGAAGCGTCGGCAGAGGCGGCTTCGGCCCCTAAAGAGCGGCCGCTCCGCATCTTCCTGCACGCCTATGCCGTCACGGCCTTGAACCCCAAGAGCATCATCTTTTTCGTGGCGTTCCTACCGCAATTCCTCAATCATGCCGAACCGCTAACGTTCCAGATGGTCATTTTCGAAGCGACCTTTCTCGGGCTGGCAACGGCCAACGCCATGACCTACGGCCTGATGGCCTCGCTGGCGCGCCAGACGATCCGCAAGCCGCGTGTGCAGAGGCTGGTCAATCGTACCGGAGGATCGCTGATGATCGGCGCCGGCCTTCTCGCCGTTGGATGGAAGCGTGCCACAGCCTGAGCCTCGACTAGAGGGCAATGGAGGGCAGCGCGCTGCTTTGGTGATTTCGGCAGAAGAAAGCGAAGTCGCGCAGGAACTGCTCGGCCGGGTCCCGGTTGGCCGGCGCTTTCACAATGTTCAGGATGGCCTCCGGGGTTTCCTTCATCAAGGGGAGACGGAAGAACAGGTCGCGGTTGAAATTGGAACTGATGGTCATGAGCACGGTTCGCAGGATTGCCAGCATATCGTCGCCCCGGTGCGACGCATGCACCAGCGCGATCGGTTTGCCGACCACCTGATCGCCGGATACCAGCCAGTCGATGGCATTCTTCAACCCGCCCGGGATGCTGCGGACATATTCCGGGCTCGCGATGAGAAGCCCGTCGCTCTGAGCAACCAACCGCATGAAAATCCCGACACTGTCGGGCAAATTGGCGCCTTCCCGATCGGGCGAGAAAACCGGCAGGTCGCCGATCCCATCAAAGACATCCAGGGTGATGTCGTGGGGTGCGATTGCCCGCAACGCCCTCAACAAGGCGGTGTTGGTCGAGGCTTGGCGGGCACTGCCGGAGATGGCCAGGATCTTCATTGGCCAAAGCTATCGCTCTTGATAGGCGCTCGCAATAGATCGCGTTCAACGGACCGGCCTGAAGCTGCGGCCCCGGCCTTATGACATGGCAAAAGGGGCGCCCGTGAGACGCCCCTTTTTACTAGCTGTCGACGATGGAGCTGATCAGAACTTCAGCGCCTTCACCTGACGCACAATCGGGATGGCCTTGACCTTGTCGAGCACTTCTGCCGGCACGTCTCCGTCCACCTCGACCAGACAGATGGCGTCGGCGCCCTGTTCGAGGCGGCCGAGGGCGAAGGTGGCGATGTTGATGCCGGCGTCGCCCAAGAGGCCTGCGAACTTGCCGATGAAGCCGGGCTTGTCCTCGTTGGTGACGTAGATCATCGACGGGGCGAACTCGGCGTCCATCTTGATGCCCTTGATCTCGACGATGCGCGGATGGCCGTCGGCGAACACGGTGCCGGCGATCGAGCGCTCCTGGCGGTCGGTGGTCAGCGTCAGGCGAATCAGGCTTTCGAAGTTGGCCGAGGCGTTGTTGCGCACCTCGGCAACCGCGATGCCGCGCTCCTTGGCCATCACCGGCGCCGACACCATGTTGACCGACTGCAAGAGCGGCTTCAGCACGCCGGTGATCGCCGCGGCGCTGAGCGCGCGGATGTTCATGCCGGCCACTTCGCCTTCATATTCGATGCGGATCGACTTGAGGCCGGTCTCGGTGAGCTGGCCGGCGAACGAGCCCAGGAGCTCGGCGAGCTTGACGAACGGGGTGAGGCGCGGCGCCTCCTCGGCGGTGATCGAGGGCATGTTGAGGGCGTTGGTGACGGCGCCCTTCATCAGATAGTCGGACATCTGCTCGGCAACCTGCAGGGCGACGTTCTCCTGCGCTTCCGTGGTGGAGGCGCCGAGATGCGGCGTGCAGACCACCTTGGGATGGCCGAACAGCGGATGGGCGGTGGCCGGCTCAGTCTCGAACACGTCGAGGGCAGCACCGGCGACGTGGCCGGAATCGAGCGCTGCCTTGAGGTCGGCCTCGACGATCAGGCCGCCGCGGGCGCAGTTGATGATGCGGACGCCCTTCTTCATCTTGAGGATGGCCGAGATGTCGATGATGTTGCGCGTCTTCTCGATCAGCGGCACATGCAGCGTGATGAAGTCGGCGCGGCGGAACAGATCGTCGAGCTCCACCTTCTCGACGCCGAGCTCGACGGCGCGCTCGGCCGACAGGAACGGGTCGTAGGCGATGACGCGCATCTTCAGGCCAACGGCGCGATCGGCGACGATGGAGCCGATGTTGCCGCAGCCGATGACGCCGAGCGTCTTGTTGGTCAGCTCGACGCCCATGAAGCGGTTCTTCTCCCACTTGCCGGCGTGCGTCGAGGCGTTGGCCTCGGGAATTTCGCGGGCGAGGGCGAACATCAGGGCGATGGCGTGCTCGGCGGTGGTGATGGAGTTGCCGAACGGCGTGTTCATGACGATGACGCCGCGCGCCGTGGCGGCGGGCACGTCGACGTTGTCGACGCCGATGCCGGCGCGGCCGATCACCTTGAGGTTCTTGGCGTTGGCCAGCAGCTTCTCGGTGACCTTGGTGGTCGAGCGGATGGCGAGGCCGTCATAGTTGCCGATGATTTCGGCCAGCTTGTCCTTGTCCTTGCCGAGATCGGGCTGGTAGTCGACTTCGACGCCGTGGTCCTTGAAGATCTGGACGGCGGTGGCGGACAGCTTGTCGGAAATGAGAACGCGAGGAGCCATGGGAGTCATCCTGGTTGGAAGGCGCCTGCACCTTGTCCTTTCCCGTTCATTGGAACGGAGAGGAAGACACCGGTGGCGCCGGATGGAATGTCACTGCGGCTAAAGGGATGTCCCGCCCGTTTCAGGGGAGGGCAGGGAGGAGGCAAGCAAGAGCTCGCCTCTCCGAATTGTCCGGATCAGGCGGCCTTCGAAAGGCCGGCCAGCGCCTTGGCGAAGGCCCAATCGATCCACGGCGTCAGGGCGGCGACGTCGGACGTCTCGACAGTGGCGCCGCACCAGATGCGCAGGCCCGGAGGGGCGTCGCGATAGGAGGCGATGTCGAAGGCGACGCCTTCCTTTTCGAGAAGGCCGGTCAGCGTCTTGACGAAGGCCTGCTGGCCCTCGATGTCGAGCGCGGCGACGGTGGGGTGCACGATGCTCAGGCACACCGAGGTGTTGGAGCGGATCGCTTCGGTCTTGGCCAGGAAGGCAACCGACGGCGTCTTCTTCACCCAGTCGGCGATCGCCCTGGTGTTGGCATCGGCGCGGCCGATCAGCGCTTCGAGGCCACCGATGGCGTCGGCCCACTTCAGCGCATCGATATAGTCCTCGACGCAGATCATCGAGGGCGTGTTGATGGTGTCGCCTTTGAAGATGCCTTCGATCAGCTTGCCGCCGGAGGTGAGGCGGAAGATCTTCGGCAGTGGCCAGGCCGGCTTGTAGCTCTCGAGCCGCTCGACGGCGCGCGGCGACAGGATCAACATGCCGTGGCCGCCTTCTCCGCCGAGCACTTTCTGCCAGGAGAAGGTGACGACGTCGAGCTTGTCGAAGGGCAGGGACTGGGCGAAGGCGGCGGAGGTGGCGTCGCAGATGGTGAGGCCCTGGCGATCCGCCGGGATCAGGTCGCCGTTCGGCACGCGCACGCCGGAGGTGGTGCCGTTCCAGGTGAACACCACGTCGCGGTCGAAATCGACCTTGGCGAAGTCGACGATGTCGCCATAGGGCGCCTCGAAGATGCGGGCGTCGAGCTTCAGCTGCTTGACGACGTCGGTGACCCAGCCGGAACCGAAGGATTCCCAGGCCAGCATGTCGACGGGCCGCTGCCCAAGCAGCGACCACAGCGCCATCTCGACAGCGCCGGTGTCGGAGGCGGGAACAATGCCGATGCGGTAGTCGGCGGGAACACGCAGCACCTTGCGCGTGAGGTCGATCGCCTCAGCGAGCTTGGCCTTGCCGATCTTGGCGCGATGGGAGCGGCCGACCGGCGCCCCCTTGAGTGCCTCGACGGTCCATCCTGGGCGCTTGGCGCAGGGGCCGGAGGAAAAGCGGGAATTAGCCGGCTTCAAAGCCGGCGCGGCGGTCGCGTCAGTCATGTAACTATCCTCTCAGATAGGTGCTCCTCGGTGGGGAGGAGTGTCCCGCCGCCTGAGCTATATGAAAGGCCGTGCGCCGTCAAGCGGGGTTGAGTCGCCTCGACGAAAGGTGTTGCTAAAAGACCCGCGGCGGGAAGACCCAAGTCTTCCCGCCGCTTAAGCAAGGTAGAATTGACTGATTCTCAGTTGAGATAGTAACGCAGACCGAGACGTATCTCGTGGGCCTGGATATCTTCGTATTTGATTTTGGTGGTCTTGCCCGCAACGCCACCGCCAAGATTCTCAGTTACGGAACCCGTCTCTGCATCGCCGAGGTTGAGGTAGCGGTAGCCGAGATCGAGGCTGAGGCGATCGGTGATGGGATATTCAACACCGGCCATCAGCGCCCAGGCAAAGTTCCACTTGCCTTCGCCCTTGGGATAATTGCCGCTAAAGCCGTCCCGAGCGCTGGATTTGACGTCACTGGTCCTGAGATAGGAGGCACCGGCGCCGCCGCCGATATAGGGCTTCAACCCGTGGAAGTCGCCGAGGTCGGCGTAGACATTGGCCAGCGCGCTATAGGCGCTGATCTTGACACGCTCGGAGTCTTCCCATCTGCCGCTCGGCGCCACGGGGCATCCCAAACTTGGGTCTTGACAGAAGGCCTGCCCACGGAATTTCGCCGGCGTCTCGTAGTCGAGCGTCAGGTCCGTGCGCAGGTAGTCGTTGAACTTATACCCGACACCGACGCCGAAATCGGCGGCACCTTGCATCTTCTCGCTACCAAGTTCGCCGTTGTTGCCAAAGCTGCCCCAGCTTCGGTCGCTCAGAACGCCTTTGGGAGCCTGATAGAATTTGTAGCCGATGTCGCCGCGGAGATACCAGCCGCCAACGGCAGGCAATGGCATCGGGTCGGGCGCCTCGATGATCGGCGGATCTTCCACCAGCATATCGGCGGCGCGGACAACGCCGGAGAAAGCCGCGAGGCCGAATGTCGCAGCGACGGCCAGAGAAAGGTTCATTGTGAGACCGCGCATAGTTCGATCCTTCCGGAGAGCATGATCGCGAGGCGGTGGGCCGCCGGTTCATCATCGCTTTCGGTCGATCTCTAGAGCAAATCGGTTAATCCGAACTTAACTACGTTGCTTAACCGTGATGCGCAGGGGAATGCCGCTTGTCTCTGCCCGGCTGTTCTAGTACAGCGAATGAATGCATGGCTGCATTTTTCTACCAGAAATAGGTTGTATTCACGAAACCATGCCGTGGATCCGTTTTAGCTGACATGATTTTATCGAATACCCGGCATGGCGGCGGCCTCAGGTGGCGTTGCCGATCGCCTCGACGATGTCGCCGACCGCCGCGGCAACGAGGTCGGCATTGTCGCCCTCGCCCATGACGCGGATCAGCGGCTCGGTGCCGGAGGCGCGGACGAGAATGCGGCCGCCGACGCCGAGCCGGCCCTCGGCGGCAAGAATCGCCGCCTTGACGCTTTCCTCCTCAAGCGGCTTGCCACCCTTGACGCGCACGTTCTTCAGAAGCTGCGGCACCGGATCGAAGCGGTGGCAGACCTCGCTCACCGGCTTGCCGGAGCGCTTGACGACGGCCAGCACCTGCAGGGCGGCGACGAGGCCGTCGCCGGTGGTGGCATAGTCGGAGAGCACGATATGGCCGGATTGCTCGCCGCCGACATTGTAGCCGCCGGCGCGCATCGCCTCGACGACATAGCGATCACCGACCTTGGTGCGAACAAGCTCAAGGCCGATCCCGTGCAGATAGCGCTCGAGGCCGAGGTTGGACATGACGGTGGCGACGATGCCGGGTCGGGCGAGGCGACCGTCTTCCTGGAAGGAGGCGGCGACGACGGCCATCAGCTGGTCACCGTCGACCACCTGCCCCTTTTCGTCGATGATGATGACGCGGTCGGCGTCGCCGTCGAGCGCAATGCCGATGTCGGCCCTGACTTTAGCGGGCGCGCTCGCCGTCGACGCGCTTGGCGCGGCCGAGATCGGCGGGGGCGGCGAGGCGGCCGGTGAAGTCGCCGTCCAGCATCTCCTCGATGGCCAGCTCCACCTCGTCGGACAGCTTGTAGCCGTCAGGCCCGAACAGCTTGATGCCGTTGTCGGCGAAGGGATTGTGCGAGGCGGAGATCATCACGCCGAGGTCGGCGCGCAAGCTGCGCGTCAGCATGGCGACGGCCGGTGTCGGCACCGGGCCGGTCAGGAAGACGTCGACGCCGACGGCGGTGAAGCCGGCGGTCAGCGCCGGCTCGATCATATAGCCGGAGAGGCGGGTATCCTTGCCGATGACGACGCGATGGCGGTGGTCGCCGCGATGGAAGGCGAGGCCGGCGGCCATGCCGACCTTGAGGGCGATTTCCGGGGTGATGGGCCAGCTGTTGGCCGTGCCGCGGATGCCGTCGGTTCCGAAAAATCTGCGTGCCATGTCGTTCGTCTGCGCTTTCCTCGTATGGCGCCGACTGAGGCGCCCCGTTCTTTTCTGCGGCTCGGATGATAAACGGCCGGTGAACGGCAAAGGGTCAAAAATTGTGAAAGACTGTTACGCCCAAAGCCGCCGTTGACCGGAGGAAACTCCCCGGTCGTCAAGCGAATGCACCAAGCTGGTCGCCTTGTATTGCCGGCGGGGTCAGCGCTCAGTCAGTTTCAGCTCGATGCGGCGGTTCTTGGCGTTGATCTCGTCGCTGGTACCCTCTTCCAGCGGTTGGAATTCGCCGAAGCCGGCGGCCACCAGATGATTGGGTGAGATACCCTTGCCGATCAGGTATTTGACGACCGATATGGCGCGCGCCGACGACAGCTCCCAGTTGTCGCGGAAACGGCCATTGCCGGAGAGCGGCCGCGCATCGGTATGACCGTCGACGCGCAGCACCCAGGCGATCTCCGGCGGAATCTGCCCCTCGAGCTGCAACAAGGCCTCGGCCAGCTTGTCGAGTTCGCCCTGGCCGGCCGGATTGACCTGGTCGTTTCCTGAATCGAACAGCACTTCCGACTGGAAGACGAAGCGGTCGCCGACCACGCGGATGTCGGAGCGCTGCGACAGGATCTCCCGGAGGCGTCCGAAGAAGTCG
>JAGSYV010000237.1 GCA_018262505.1 Pseudomonadota bacterium | reverse complement strand
AGCGTCGGCTGGTAGCCGACCGCCGAGGGAATGCGGCCGAGCAGCGCCGACACTTCCGAGCCGGCCTGGGTGAAGCGGAAGATGTTGTCGATGAAGAACAGGACGTCCTGGCCTTTGTCGCGGAAGTGCTCGGCGACGGTAAGGCCAGCCAGGGCGACGCGGGCACGGGCGCCCGGCGGCTCGTTCATCTGGCCGTAGACCAGGGCGCACTTGGAACCCTCGGTCGATCCGCCATTTTTCTGCGGGTCCTTGTTGACGCCGGATTCGATCATCTCGTGATAGAGGTCATTGCCCTCGCGGGTGCGCTCGCCGACGCCGGCGAACACCGAATAGCCGCCATGCGCCTTGGCAACGTTGTTGATCAGCTCCTGGATCAGTACCGTCTTGCCGACGCCGGCGCCGCCGAACAGGCCGATCTTGCCGCCGCGCGCGTAGGGCGCCAGAAGGTCGACCACCTTGATGCCGGTGACCAGGATCTCGGACTCCGTCGACTGGTCGGTGTAGTCGGGGGCTTCCTGGTGAATGGAGCGGCGTTCTTCGCCGACGATTGGCCCGACTTCGTCAACCGGCTCGCCGATGACGTTCATGATGCGGCCGAGGCAGGCATCGCCAACCGGTACCGAGATCGGCTTGCCGGTGTCGATCACCTCATGGCCGCGTACCAGGCCTTCCGTGGTGTCCATGGCGATGGTGCGGACGGTGTTCTCGCCAAGGTGCTGGGCAACCTCGAGAACCAGTCTGTGCTCGCCATTCTTCGTCTCGAGCGCGTTCAGGATCGCTGGCAGGTGCCCGTCGAACTTGACGTCGATGACGGCGCCGATGACCTGGGTGATGCGTCCGATATGTGTGTCAGCCATCGCTGTGGTCCTTGATCGAGTTGCGGTCAGAGCGCCTCGGCGCCCGAAATGATTTCAACGAGCTCGGTGGTGATCTTGGCCTGGCGCGTTCGGTTATAGGTGATCGACAGACGGTCGATCATGTCGCCGGCGTTGCGCGTGGCATTATCCATGGCAGACATCTTGGCGCCCATCTCACCGGCGGCATTCTCGAGCAGGGCTGTGAAAAGCTCCACGGCGATGTAGCGCGGCAGCATGGTCTCGAGGATTTCGGCCTCGTCCGGCTCGAATTCGTAAACAGCGTCCGAGGGTGCGGCCGATGCCTCGGCCTTGACGGGCAGGATCTGCTTGGCCGTAGGGACCTGATTGATCACCGATTTGAATTCGGAATAGAACAGCGTGCAGACGTCGAATTCGCCGGCTTCGTAAAGCTCGATGATGCGCTTTTGAAGGCTTTTGGCGATGGCGAAGGTGAGGGTCTTGACCTCACGCAACTCAACGCGGTCGATGATGCGGTTGCCGTGGTCGCGCCTGAGGGCATCGGCGCCCTTTTTGCCGACGGTGATGATCTTCACCGTTTTGCCCGCCGAAAGCAGGCCGGCGGCGTGTTCGCGCGCCAGCCGGATGATCGACGAGTTGAAGCCGCCGCACAGGCCGCGATCGGCGGTGCAGACGACGAGCAGATGCACGTCATTGCGGCCGGTGCCGGCGAGAAGGCGCGGCGCGTCGTCGCGGCCGGCCATGGCGGTGGCAAGATTGGCAACCACCGCACCAAGCCGGCGGGCGTAGGGACGGGCGGCGACCGCCGCCTCCTGCGCACGGCGCAGCTTCGCCGCGGCGACCATCTGCATCGCCTTGGTGATCTTCTGCGTCGCCTTCACCGAAGCGATGCGGTTCTTGAGTTCTTTCAAGCTAGCCATATCGGCTCCTGCCCGTCGGGCATCGGGGCGCGGGAGAGAAGGGCGGTCGCCGCCCTTCTCGGTTCATTCCGGTGATGTCGTCAGACAAAGGTTCTGGCGAAGGTCGAGATCGCTTCGTGGAGCTTGCCGCGAAGCTCGTCCGAAAGCTGTTTCTCGGCCCAGATGCGCCCCAGAATGTCGGCATGCTTTTCGCGCAGGAAACGCAAGAGACCCTCTTCGAAGGGGCGCACCTTGCTGAGCGGCAGCGGATCGAGGAACCCGGACACGCCGGCGAAGATCACCGCCACCTCTTCCTGTGTCTTCAGCGGCGAGAACTGCGGCTGCTTCAGCAGTTCGGTGAGGCGGGCGCCGCGGTTGAGCAGACGCTGGGTCGATGCGTCGAGGTCGGAGCCGAACTGGGCGAAGGCCGCCATTTCGCGATACTGGGCCAGCTCGCCCTTGATGGTACCGGCAACCTGCTTCATCGCCTTGATCTGGGCCGACGAACCGACGCGCGACACCGAGAGGCCGACGTTCACCGCCGGGCGGATGCCCTGGTAGAACAGCGAGGTCTCCAGGAAGATCTGGCCGTCGGTGATCGAAATGACGTTGGTCGGGATGTAGGCCGACACGTCGTTGGCCTGCGTCTCGATGACCGGCAACGCGGTGAGCGAGCCGGAGCCGTTCTCTTCGTTGAGCTTGGCGGCGCGCTCGAGCAGACGGGAGTGCAGGTAGAACACGTCGCCGGGGAAGGCTTCACGTCCGGGCGGACGACGCAGCAGCAGCGACATCTGGCGGTAGGCGACGGCCTGCTTGGTCAGATCGTCGTAGGCGATCAGCGCATGCATGCCGTTGTCACGGAAATACTCGCCCATGGCGCAACCGGCGAAGGGCGCGATGTACTGCATCGGCGCCGGATCGGAGGCAGTGGCGGCGACAACGATCGAATATTTGAGCGCGCCGGCGTCTTCCAGCTTCTTGACGAACTGGGCGACGGTGGACCGCTTCTGACCGATGGCGACGTAGACGCAGTAGAGCTTCTGCTTCTCGTCGTCACTCTCGTGCAGGGATTTCTGATTGAGGAAGGTATCGAGGATGATGGCCGTCTTGCCGGTCTGGCGGTCGCCGATCACCAGCTCGCGCTGGCCACGGCCGATCGGGATCATCGCGTCGATGGCCTTGAGGCCGGTCGACATCGGCTCGTGAACCGACTTGCGCGGAATGATGCCCGGCGCCTTGACGTCGACGCGGGCGCGCGTCTCGAATTCGATCGGACCCTTGCCGTCGATCGGATTGCCAAGCGCGTCGACGACGCGGCCGAGCAGGCCACGGCCGATCGGCACGTCGACGATGGCGCCGGTGCGCTTGACCGTGTCGCCTTCCTTGATGTCGCGGTCGGAGCCGAAGATGACGACGCCGACGTTGTCGCTCTCCAGGTTGAGCGCCATGCCACGGATGCCGCCGGGGAACTCGACCAGCTCGCCCGCCTGGACGTTGTCGAGACCGTAGACACGGGCGATGCCGTCACCGACGGAGAGAACCTGGCCGACCTCGGATACTTCGGCATTTCGGCCGAAGTTCTTGATCTGCTCCTTGAGGATTGCGGAAATTTCCGCGGCGCGGATATCCATCAGCCGACCTCTTTCAATGC
>JAGSYV010000137.1 GCA_018262505.1 Pseudomonadota bacterium | reverse complement strand
CTTGGCTCAGGGAACGTAGCGTGCCTCTCCGCTGACAGAAACTCACTTGCTCGCCATCGCCCACTTGATCAGCGTTGGAGCGTAGGTCGAAACCGCTCCACCGATGAACAGCAGAAGACCGAGTAGCAACTTCGCGCCCTTCGCCTGATCGAGCAGGCTGTTGAGGTGTTCCACGGCATCAGCGAGCCGGCGAATATCCTCGCCCATCTGCTCGACCTTCACTTCCAGCGCGATCACTTTGTCGCGGGTATCGTCCACGGCTGCCCCCAAAGTCAGTTGTCGTTGCGCGGTGGGGCACTGTGCCCCGCCGCCTTGTTGTGGTGATCACCGCGACCTATGGATCATCTCGTCATTGCCGAGGATGCGGCGCAGCGCCGCCGGGTCGGTCTCGGCGAGGCAGACGGCCGCCGCCGGCTGGAGCGGCGTGACGAGTTTCAGCCCATCACCGGGTCGGCCGCCCACCGTGCTGCAAGCCGAGACAGCTAGCGCCACCACCGGCACTGCGGCACAGATCCTCAATCGTTGCGCGATCGAGCTTTTCATCAATCACCACCCTTTCCCGGTGTGCTTCGAGGCTTCCGGCGTTCTGCCGGGCAACCTCGGAAGCAGCGCCAGCCGCGTAGATGCGCCAGGCGGCGAGGCCGAGCCCGGCCGCCGGCGCGAGGAGGAGGAACAGCCGCCAATCGCCTTTGACGAAGGCAAAGGCGGCAGCGAGCGCGGCACTCATGCCAAGGCCTCGGCGAGTTCAGAGCGACGGCGCCGAGCCCACCAGCCGTAGACGGCGCCACCGATCACCAGCGCGGCGGACACGACGACGATGCCGGCGATGATGTTGGAGATGATCGGGCTACCCGAGGCGAGCGGCGCGAGCTGCGCTTGAGCGGCCTGGAGGGTGCCGAGGATAGTCGTTCCGGTGACCAAGCCGCCGCCGGTCGCCGCGTCAGCGATCGCCGCCGAGGGTGCCGCCTTGGCGTCAAGCGGGAGAGCCTTGCGGGCACCGGCCGCATCATAGACCACCTCAGGGCCGACTGATCCGCGCGCCCAGGCCTGCCCCACAGCGAGCACTTGTTTGACGCGGGATGCCCACCCCTTGCCGAACTTCTTCCAGCCCTTAAGAGCCCTCAGGAAGGCTTCGCGAAGGACAAGGATCTTGGCGATCAGGCTGTCGTGATCTTCCACGGCATTGACGGCCGCGATCGTCTCCGGGCCGACCAGCCCGTCGACCTTGGCGAGCCCGAGTGCTCGTTGCAGCCACTTCACCGACTGCCCCGGCCCGCTGTTCACGCCGCCATCGAAGACGACATAGCCGACACCCGGCGGCAGTTGGTCGCCCTTCACCAGATCCCAATAGCGGCTCTTGTAGATCGCCCGAACCTCGTCATCGCTGATGAGGCGGACGCTTTGCCGGCCGGCGCCGACACCCTTGCGGTAGGTGTCATAGACGGCTTGCGTGACGCCCTTGTTCGTGGCGCCGCCGGCGTCGTCGGGATCGTTCACAAAGCCGCCCTCCAGCACCAGCACCTTGGCAAGAGAGCGGTCGAATTCGGCAACAGGCATGGTTTGTCCTTTCATCAGGGCATGAAAAAACCCGCTCGAAGCGGGTCGAAACGGTCAGGAGTGCTGGAGACGGAGCGCGGTGTCAGTCCGGCCAGCCGGCGGAAACGTCGATGGCGTCGAGCGTGGCGGCATCCTCGGCCACTAAGGCCGCGTCCTTCAGATCACGGCGATGCTGGACGATAGCGGCGTAGTAGTCCCCTGCAGAGGCCGCGAGCGCGAGGCCGGCAGCCGGCGTGGCAAGAGGAATGCGGACATTCTCGATAGCGATCCAGCCGCGCGCATAGCTGTCCGGCCAGGAGACAGCACCACTCGCCGCCGCCGTGGCTGTCGCCGCCATGGCAGTCAGGTCGGCCCGGCTGCCGTCATCGAGGGCGACATGCAACCCGCCGTCCACCGGCGCACCCTTATCCAGGAGCGCGGCGGCAGTGCTGGTAATCGCTGCGATCTTGGCTGCGCGAAGGTCTTCTATGGTCGGCTCGGGCACGGGAATGTCCGCGTGTTCCGTGACTGAGCCTGTCGTAAGGTCAATTTCGAAACGCATGGCATTACTCCCAGTAAACCGTCGCGGTACCAGCGTCGAACGTATCCGTTCCGTTGGACGTCGTGATGCGCAAGCGATCGAGCGTGTTCGCCAGTGTCTTTCCGCCGCCGCCGCTGAAGCTGTAGTTGATGCCGGCACCGTTATCTAAGCCACCGTGTGCGGAGCAAACCCACCGGTTGACGCCGGCTTTCTCAAGCACAGCGTGACCCCAGTGGGTTACGCCGGCGCCGCCCAAACTCGCGACGATATATCCGATTGTGGATGTGTAGCCGTTAGCCGAGCCTTGCGAAGCAATGCCGGCCGACGATCGGTATCCGGTAGCCTCAATGCCGTCAGCGCTGCCGGCTTGGATCAATATGTTGCTTGCCGATCCGGACAGACTGACGCCGTCGAAAACAATCGTGACGCGCTTTGCCCCCGGCGGAATTCCACTGGCGCTAACGGAGGTTCCTGTTAGCTCTACGGTGGTCCCGCCTTTGATCGTGCTGCTTCCGCCAAGAGCGGCAAGCGCCACGGCCAGTCCAGCCGGGTCGATCGGTTTGCCCCTGAGCGTGCCACCCGCAGTTTCGGCCGGTGTTGCGAAGGCAAGCCGGAGGAACCGATCGGCCGCAAGATCGAAAGCGGCCGGCTCTTCGTCGTTACCCTCGGTGCCATCGAGCGACAGTCCGGAGCCAACCTTGAGCTTGCGCGTCAACGGCACGAAGGATGGCACAAGCGCGTGCGTATCCGGATTGATCGCCGCGATCAGGACATCGCTCGTCCCGTCATAGAGGTTGAGCAACCAGCTCGCCCCGGAATCGTCGATCCACATCATGCCCGGCTGGACATAGCCGGGCCTTGCCGCGCCCTTGTGGTTGGTGAGAAGCGCCGGCACCACGCCGTTCACTCGCCCAAGCAGCGTCGATCCGCTGTCGTCTGGCGACAGCGGCTCATAGCCATATTGTGTCATTGATCACCTCAGGTTCTAAGCTGCCCGTAGCCGGCAGCCACATAGTCAAAGGTCCGCGCTACGGCCGCGCCGCTGGCATCGCGGAAGGCGATCGAGAAGCCGCCTTCGCCTTTGTCGGTCAGTTCGTAATAGTCGCCGGGGGCCATGCCCTGCGCCGACACCGAAAGGCCGGTCAGGCGCTTGTAGGGCGGCGCGAAGACCACCCGCAGGCCAACGGCAGGAACGGCAAGGTCATTGCCGCTGACAATGCGGTCGGGCATGTCGACCAGGAGCCGCGCCCGGCTGACCACCGGCGTGATGGCCGGCGCGCCGCTCGTCAGCACCAACCGCCTCTGGAAGGCGCGAGCGACCACATCGCCGGTCGCCGCCTCGCGCCAATCGCTCCACGTCGGATCGGCTTTCGGATCGTCGCTGGTGGTGCGGATCTCCATCACGGCGCCCCAGAGCGTCGAGCCGGCGCCGGCCAAGCCCTCCACATCGCGAAGGTGCGCCCACGACCCGATCGTGTTGTTGAGGTTGTCACCTGAGGCGACGATCTCCGGCGTGACGCGGCTGGTGAAGATCTCGCCGAGATCGAGCACGGTCTCGCTGGTGTAGATCCCTGACGAACGAATGCCGTTGATGCCATAGGCAATGCTCTTCACCGCTTCGAGGCTGGACCAGTTGGCAAGCGTGTCGACGCTTTCGAGTCGCAAGGCACCGCCGGATGCATAGGTGCCGTCATGAACGCCCGCCCAAACCGGACCATTGGTGATCTCATCGACGACGTTGCGCGCCGCCCCTTCCACCGTCGAGACGATCAGCGCCGCCGATAGGCTTTCGATGCCCTGCGTGCTCACCGCCTTGATCAGGTGGGTTCCCGGCCGGGTCGGCACCTGCACACTAGTGCTGGTCACGTGCGGCAACAACACGGCTGCGCTGCCCCAGGTCGAGCCACCGGTGCTTGGCGTATAGCGCACCAGGTAGTGCGACAGGTTGAGCGAGCCGACCGCCTTCCATGACAGCGTGGAGATATCGCCGAGCACGGCAATACCGAACCCGTCGACATCATCAGGCGGCGCGTTGACGCTGGCAATCAGCAGCGCCGGTGTTTCCAGCCATTGCGACCGCAAGCCGCCCAGCGAGGCGACCGATTGCACCCGGAAGCGATAGAGGCCCGGCAGTAGATCCAGGACGTCGATCGACGCCGACGAGGTCGAGCCGGCCGGCGCCCATTCGAGATCCGGTGCCTTGATCTGCACCTCAAAGCGTTCGGTGCGGGCATCTGCCGGTGGTGTCCAACCGATGGTCGCCGCGCCGCGCACCGTCGTGCCGCCGGCCAGGTAGAGATATTCCCGCACGCTGATGTTGGTCGGCGCGGCGAGCGGTCCTTTCGGATAGGCCGAGAAGGACGGCTTCTCGAGAACGAGGCCCCGCTCGACGCGGGCGTATTTGGTCTCGTCATAGACCAGCGCCGAGATGTCGAACTGATGCTTTTCCGCTTCCGTCACCGACAACACCCGGAACGGGCGCGGTGCCACATCCGAACCGGTCATCAGCCACAGCGCCCCGGCGATCGGCGCCGCCGGCAGCGCCGAGGCGAGCGACAGCGTCAGCGTCTCGCCGGCCATGTTGGTCACGTCGCGATCGGCGAGCGAACCATCCGGCATGACGACGGTCACTGAATAGCTCTCGCCTTCGCCAAGCGTCACCGGCGCGTCGAGCGTCAACGTCCGAAGATCCTCCGACACCCCGGCAAGCCGGCCGCCGAAGCGGACGCCGGCATAGGAGGGATCGGCGATCAGCACCACGTCGCCGGGCACCACGTCGGCGTGGTCGAGGCCGGCGCGATAGCTGACCACTTCGGTCTCGTTCTGCTCGGTGTCGAGCAACCATGTGCCGTAGCGGTGCGCCTGTCCGCGCGAGGTGCAGCCGATCGCCTGGATCTCGGTTTGCCGAGCACCATAGAGCGCGATGGCGTCAGGATCTTCCACCACCTCAATCGCCGGCTTGAAGCTGTTCTCCGGATCGAACCACTGGACCATTACTTGGGTGTGGCGGGCGCTGAGCGAGGGGCTTGTCGCACACCGGCATGATGGAGCCGGCGCCCCAATAGACGACACCGCGGAACACGCCGGCCATGGCGGTCAGAACGTTGATCGCCTCGTCGCGGTCGGAGATCATGCCGTTGAAGGTGAAGCGCGGTTCCTTGCCGCCGAAGCCGTCGTCGATCAGCTCGTCGCAATAGCGGCCGATCTCGTAGAGTTCCCACTTTGTCAACGAATAGAGGTCGGGAAACGTGACCGAGAAGCCGGCGAGATACTTCTTGAGGCCGTAGCGATCGTTGTCGATCAGGTCGAAGAAGATCCAAGCCGGGTTGTCGGAGACCGCCCGTTTGAAGGTGCCGTCCCAGATGCCAGCATAGGCGCGCGTCTCCGGATCATAGTTCGCCGGCAGCTGGATCTCGATTCCTGCCCAATCGGCCCTCACGGTCGGGATGGATGAGGAACCGAACGACGACGCGTCGACAACGAGGCCAAGCAAGGCGCTGTCGGGATAGACGAGCTGATAATCCTCAATGACGGTGAAGGAGGACCAGTAGGTCGCATTGAGCGACGTGGTGCCGTTGGAGTCCTCGGACAGCCGCCGCACACGGACATACCAAGGCCCGGTCCCCGGAAGGTCGAAGCGATAGGCGCGGACATAGGGCGAGGTGCATTTGCCGGAAATCGTGTCGGTGCGAACGACGGTCCACGTGCCGCCCTCGGTGCGGCAGTCGATGGCGATCGACACCGAGTTGCCGTTGACCGAACCGGAACCGGTGTCGGTCTTGCTCAGAGACGGCAGCCGGATCGAGACGCGTGCCGCCGTGGCGTCGAGGTTGGTGATCGCCTGGGTGATCGAGACGTTCTGTTTGACCTCGGAACCGACCGACACCTCGGTCTCGACAGCCGGAAAGCCCGACATCGGCGTTTGGTCAGGCAGGCCGATGCGCGTCTCGAAGCTCACCCCCTCGAAGTTATAGCTGCCATCGGCGTTCTGCACCGGCACGTCGTCGCAATAGATCGACTTGGCGCCATTGACGAGGCCGCCGGTCACGCCCTCGGAGACCAGCGTCAGCAGACGCAAGGTCTGCTTGGCCCGCAGCGTGTTGGGCGATTCCGAATAGCCGCCAGAACCCGACTTGCCGCCGCCGGCTCCGGTCAGGCGAAGATCATGAAAGCTCATACGGCGATATCCTCAGTGGAAAGGCCGACACCCACGAGCACCGGATTGACGCGGAAGTGCCCATAGACCAGCGGCACCGGCCCGCCCTCGGTGGTGACGTTGGTGCCGCCGTCGAACAGGTAGGATGATTGATCTTTGCCGCTTGTCGACTTCGGCTTGGGTGCCAGCATCTGCCCGAGGCCGGTCATTGCCAGCGCCAGGCCGAGGCCGGCCACTTGCCCTGCCGTGATGCCAAGGCCCGTCGCGGTGCCTAAGGCGGCGATCGAGCCGGGAAAGAAGAAGGCGGCACCGATCAGGAACACGCCGGCAATGATCTTGCCGAGGCCGCCGCGCCCGCCGCTGCCGGCGAGCACCGGCACGATATGGAGATCCGCCGATCCGAGCTCGAAGGCGAGATCATCCTCGCCGAGCGCCAGCCCCTTGCGCCGATCGCCACGCACCACGCGGAACCACTTGCCGACCGCGAAATCCCGAAAGCCCGGCAACACGGCGGCGAGCGCCCGTCCCGCTTCGCCGGCTGTCGCCACGTCGAGGCAGTGGAGCCGGCCGAAGCGTTTACCGAGGGCGCCATGCAGATGGATCTTACGCCGCATAGCGCACCCAATGAGTGATCCGCGCCCGCCAGCGGCCGGGCACGTCATGACAGGACAGGCAACCGTCGAGGTGGTGCAGGATCAGGCCGTTGTCGTCGAGCACGCCGGAATGGCTCGGAACCCGCGAGCCGGCCCGCGAAAAGAACACGTCGCCGGGTTGAGGGGGCTGGCCGTCAAGCAGCACGAAGCCGGCATCCCGGAAGTGCTCCACCAGCATGTTCTCGCCGGCAGTCCACCACGCGTCATCGCGGGCGAAGTCCGGCAAGGTGACGCCGCGCCGCTGCTGGTACCAGGCCCGCACCAGCGCATAGCAATCGCGGACACCGGGGACGAAGCTTCGGCCGATCAGCGCCTCGTCGAGCACATGATCGCCCCACCACAGGATATCGCTCGCGGCTTCACCATCGGCCGAGATGATGCCGAACGGCACCCCGGCGGCGATCTGGCTTTGCATGTCGGCCCGGCTCGGGTGGTGAGGATGGCGCGGACGGGCGCGGCCGTCCTCGCCCTTCACCGTCGACCCATCATGGCTATGGATCACCGCCTCGGGGGCGAGATCGAGCCAGACGCCGGAGGGCATTTCGAAGGCGTTGAGCGGGTCGGCCGCCACATTGGCGACCGGGTGATAGACCCCAGCTGAAACCACGCCGCAACACTCGCGCGGCCATTCAGACAACGCGTGCTCACGCGCCGCCTGAGAGACGTCGTTACCAAACATGGAGGTCACCTTAAATCTACGGAATTTCCGTATTTTCGTTTGATAGATGTACGGGTATCCCGTATATTTCCTCATGGAAAACAGGTTCGGCCAGGCTTCATTTTGGTGAGACGGAGCAACATAAATGAAGAAAGAGCCTATTTGCAGCGATCTGAAGAGGGTTGTCATCCCGGCCGACCCGAACGATGCGGAAGACGGTGACGTTACGGCCGAAGGTCTCGATCGAGGCCAGCGGGCGCGCCTTATCCGCAAGACGAGGACCGACCTTGGCCTGTCGCAGGTCGAGTTTGCCAGCCGGTTCCGCGTGCCGGTCGGCACCCTGCGCGACTGGGAACAGGCCCGCGCGACCGCTCCGGATTTTGCCGTGGCCTATGTCCGCGTGATCGGACAGCACCCCGACATGGTCGCGAAAGCGGTCGCTTAAGCCGCTGGTTGGTTCGCTCAACCGGCAGACCCCCGACCGACACCGGGGAAGCCTCCAAACGGCAACGGGTTGCTGCCGAAGCGTTTGATGCAGCCCGATTTGAGCCGCTTGCTGCATCGATCCTTGGCCGGCGTCGTGACGGCGCCCGTTGCATCAAAACACGCGTCGCCATTGTAAGGGCACGTTGCCGCCGAATAGTCGAAGGCCGTCCCGTTCCATCGCCGGTAAATCAGCGGACAGGCGCTTTGCAACACCTGCCGCCCCGGCAGCATGCGCCCTTCCTGATCGAAGGCCGCCGCCAGCGTCCATTCGACGTAGACGCGGTTTTGGTTGCTCTTCTGCTCGATCCGGAACACGTCGATCGGGAAGTGTGCATCCGGATCGGCGTCGGCTTCACCGTCCAGGAAGCGCCGGAAGGTGCGTATCCTTCGAATGACACAACCGACCAGGTCGCCGAACTCGTTGATGGCCGCCGAGAAGATGCCGGCGACGTTGGCCACCTTGACCGTCGGCCGAGGCAACGTGCCTTGCGACGTCATCTCGAAGCCTGACGCTTCGACCGGCGAAGGCGAATAGATCTCGCCGCCGAATGACACCGGCTTTGTCTCCAAGGTCGATGAGGTGAAGCGATAGACCGGCCCGCCGATCAGCGCCAGATCGAGCTCGAACAGATGCACGATCTGATCGGCTTCGAGGCTTTGCGCCGTTGTGGAGATGAGAGCCGGAACCGTCATAGGTCATGTACCAATTCGATTTCGGCGCGGATGCTGTCGACCAGCGCCGAGACGTTGTCACGCGACCACTTCTTGCAGCGGTAGAGGTGAGCCGCCCCATCCCGTGGCCCTTTCCAGAGGAAGGCCTTGAAGCCGAGGTGCGACAGGAAGAATGCCTCGATCGTATCGGCGTCGGCGAGATCGAGCGCCTTCCATTCGGCCGTGAACTTCCGCTGTTCGGGGTTGAGACCATCGCCGGCTCGTTGGGTGTAGTTGTCCCCGAAGGCCGACTCCGCGGTCTTCATTTCGACGCTCTTGGACGTGCCGAACGAAGGCGCCTTGGGCGGGTTGAAGACTTCAGTCACTTGAACGCACTCCGCGACAGCATGCCGCCGGAGCGGAGCTGATCCTTCATCCGCTGGTCAACGATCTGCATCAGCTCTTGCCGCACCGTGCTACCGATGCGCGCGGCGTTCTGCGTGTCGGTGCCCTCGGGAACGGTGACATGGACGTCACCGATGCTGAGGTTCACCGAACCGCCGCCGCTCCCGTCGGAAGAGCCGATCGCGGCATAGACGCCAAGCTGTCCGCGCCCATTGCGCCGAAGCGGCAGGATGCCTTCCTCGCCGGCCTCGCCCATGATGCCGCCGCCGTTGGCGAAAGCGAACATCGTCGGGCGATTGACGATGGTGTTCCGGTAGGCGGAGATCCCGCCCGGAGGTACACCGCCATCGGCATAAAGACCGAAGGCAGCGCCTTGGCCGGCGAACGCCCAGCCGCCACCACCGCCGGCAAACAGTCCGCCGAGCAGGCCGAACAGACCGGAACCGCCGCCGCTTCCCAGACCGTTGAGCAGCATGGAAAGGATGTTGCCGAAACCCGGAAGGAAGTTGTCCACGAGGCTACCGAGCCCGTTGGTGAGCTGCTGGAACACCCCCGACATCCCGGATAGCTGCTGATTTGCCCAGCCAGTGCCGTAAGGCGACACTCCGGCCGGCATCATGGAGGCCTGCGCCGGGGTGAGCGGCAGACTCGCCGGATAGCTACCGCCCTGACCGAGCTGGTTGCCGCCGTTCTTTGCCGACGAGGCGAAGCCCTGAAGCCCATTCGTCGCCCGATCAAGCGCCTGATTGAAGCGATCGACATAGACGCTGCCCGTGGTGCCGGTGACATCGGCAAGCCCGGCGCCGTTGGCAAGCGGCCGGCCGGTGAACCAGGTCGAGGCGGCGTCATTGGCATTGCCATACTTGGAGAGATAGGAGCCGAAGTAGCGGTTGAAGACGGCGTCTTGGGCCTGCGGGTTACCGAGGAACTGTTGCGGCGTCAGCGAAGTGCCGAGCGTCGCCTTGGTCCAGCTCGGCACGTTGGCGCCCATCACCTGATAAGCACCATAGGCGCGGTCGCCGCTCTTGGTCAGCGGGCCGAGGGCGCCGTAATTGCCGCTACTCTCAATGTCCGAGATCGCCTGACGATAGATCGACAGGGCATCGGTGCCGCCGACGAGCCCGAAGGCGTTGGTGTTGGCGGCTCGCGTCGGCAGCACCTTCGACCAGACATCATCGACGGTCCCGGTGCCGCCGAATAACGAAGGAAGCCCGCCGGCCCCGAAGGTCACATAGAGCGGGTTGCTTGCCGAGGCGCCACGCGTGCCGCCGCCGAGCAAACCCATCACCGAGTTGCCGAACAGCCCGCCGCCGGCCTCGCCATCCCGGCCGAGCAGGCCTTGGGTGAGCTGCGTCGAGAACTGGTCGACAAAGAAGTTGCTGAAGCTCGACAGCGCCCCCGACCAGTCGCCGTTGATCAAGCTGCCGATCGCCGACTTGCTCGCCGAGCGGAAGCCATCCATACGGCCGATCGCATCGGACTGCGCCTTGTTGACCTGATCGATCTTGCCGGCGAGATCTCCATAGCGATTGCCAGCGGCGGCGATCTGGCCCGCAAGCTGCGGCGTGATCTCCACCCCGGCCCGGACATACTGGTTATAGAGGCGCATTTGTTCGTTGAGACCGGCGGTCTCGCCGACCGACCGGCCAAAGGTCGCCTGCGAAAGCGCGAGCGACCGCTCAAGCTCGTCGGCCGAGCGCGACGCCTCCTGCAAAGGCTGAACGGTCGCCGACCGTGTGGCCGTGTCGATCTCCAGCCGCCGCGCCCGCTCAAGCCGCTCGACAGCCTCGGCGGCACCACTGGCATCCCTGATGGTGTCCGCGTATCGGGCATTGATGGCGGCGATCTGCGCCGGCAGGCCGGTCAGCCCCACTTGCGAGGCCGAGGTCTGCGCCGCTTCCAGCGTGCGCCGTGCCGACGACAGCGCATCCGCCGCGACCTGTGCCCGCGCATTGGCTTCCGCCTGCCGCGTTTCCGGCAAATCGGCACCGGCGGCGCCATATTGCCGGATCGCCTGCAGGCGCGCCTGCGTCGCGGCGATGTCGGCTTTCTCAGCGACGGTTCGGGCGAGTACGGCCCGCGCGCCCAACTCGTCGAGCTGCCGGGTGATGTCCAGTTGCCGGTTGAGTTCGGCAAGAGCTGTAGCTCTCTGGCGATTGAGAGTTTCAACTTGCCCCATATTTTCGGTCGACCCGATCGCCGATCCGTAAATGTCTTCGATTTTCTGGCGATCAGTGCGTTGATCGGGCACATAACCGTTCAGTTGCCGCATACCTTCGAGCGCCAAGGTTTGATTACGGGCCAGATCATTGGCGCGCCGCGAGGCCGCGTCGATCGCCTGTTCCGCCTGCGGCAGCATCAGGGCGAGCTTGGAGGCGCTTTCGGAACTCTTGAGGAGTTCCATGGCGAGGTTGCGAACGTTCACCGGAGTCTGCGGGTTGAGATAGATCTCCGAAATCGCTCGCTGGAAGGCCAGAACGTCGGGCTTGCCATCCCTCACCGAGGCCATCAGGGCGTCGACCGGCGCCGCCAAGGCGCTCTTGTGCACCACGTCATTGGCCGCCGCGATACCGTTCATAGGGCGATTTTGCATCGCCAGCGCTCGCGCCTCTTCTTCATAACGGGCGCGGAGAACAACCTCGTTCTGCTTGGCATAGGCCTTGAGCACGCCATCAGGCGAACCCACGGCAAAACTCTCAACGGCCGCCCCCGACTGCCGATACTGTTCGCCGATCTTCTTGACCAACTCGGCGTGACGCTCCAGGGCCTGCTCGGCGGTCGGCATGCCGTTGCGGGTCGCGGCATAGAACACCGTCATCGCCGCCCCGGCAGCCAGCGCTCCCGCCGTCACCAGCGGGAAGCGTCCAACCAGAGACATCACGTCCGAGCCGATCTCCTTCAGACCACCGACAACGCCGCCCTTTGCCATCTGGAGCGACTGGAAGATCTGCCCGCCCTGCGAGGCGATGATCTGCGACGGGTTCGCCCCCATCATCCCCATGGTCATGACGTCGTTGAGCTGGAACGACAGGTTCCGATAATCGACCGATCGGCCGGCACCGGCGACCACCGCTCGGTTCTTTGCCGCAAGAGTGGCGCGCTCATAGTGCGTTTGGACAAGTCCCAGAGCGCGGGCATGCTCGGTCTCGGTGATCGATCCTTGCGCCACGGCGCGGTCGAGCAAACGCATGCTGGAATCAAGTTCGCGCGTCGCCCGGAACAGAGGGTCGATGCGCCCCTGCAGGCGCTGAAGCTGTCGCTCGACCGACAGCGTCGACTTGCTGACCTTGTCTTCGCTTGCCGCCATCAGGGCGCCGGTCTCGGCAACGGCGCGCTGACCGTCGGCGACGCCCTGAAGATCCCGCGCCACCTTGTCGACGCCATCCGAACGCGCTTCGATCGTCAGGCGCCGGATCTGCGACAGAGCAACCATTGGTCATTTCTCCGGGGGATGGCGACGGCGGTAGTCGTCGAGCAGGACAGCGTCCATGCGACGGATCAGCGTCATGAACAGGCGGAAGTCGTCCGGCGCGTCGAGGCCGATGCGCCGGGCGTAAGTGTCGATGGATGTGAAGGGGATGGCCCCGATGCCACCGAGGCCGACCGGTCGATCCTGATCGAGGTCCATGAAGGCATCGAGGTAGAGCTGAAGCCCCGGTGCGATCTCAGGTCTTTCAAGGAGAGCTTTCGGCGGCGCCTCGCCGGCCTCCAGCTTGTCCTCGGCGAGTTCAACCAGGAACTCTTCGCGCCCGCCCCATTCGAGATGCCAGGCGAGCGCGACACTCAGTTTTTTACCGCGTCCTCGGTGCCGAGCTTGCCGACCTCCTTGACGATCGCCGCCGCCATGCGAATGGCGCTGCGGAGTGGCTCGAAGTCCGGATTGGTCAGCAGCTCGCGCGCCTTGGTCGGTGAAAAGGCAATGGCGCTGCCGTCGTCCTCGTCGAGGCCGTCCCAACCGTGGAGGATGGCGAGCAGCACTTCGGTCTCGACGAGATCGGCATCTTCCGGCGTCAACGCGGCGACACGCCGGCCGAGCGGGATGTCGCGCACGGCGCTCGCCTGCGCCTTGCGGGCCGTGAAGCCGTCGATGGACTCGACCTTGAGGCGAAGGCCCGGCATGTCCGGGATGTCATTGACCCAAGCGCCGAGGGCAAGGCGATGGTCGCGCTTGAGAGCAGAGAGCTTCATTTGAGATCCTGTTGTGTGGTGAGGAAAGGATGCGGCGGGAAAGAGGGATGCCGGCGCTGATCAGAGGACGGCGCGGGTCATCTTGATCGAGCAGCCGGAGGCCGGGTCGAGGACGGCCTGGAACGGCAGGGTCATCATGACGTCGGTGTTCTTGCGCCGCTCGCCCTTGGAAACATCGCCGAGCACCGCCTTGGGCAGCTCGATCTTGTATTTCTCGCCAGCAACGCGGCCGAGCACGGCGGTAATCGCCGCGCTCTCATGATCGAGGGCGCGCTGATAGACGTCGTTACTCTCAAAGTAAGCTTCGAGCGAACCAGTGACCTGCACCGAGCCCTTGCCGAACTCGGCCGAATAGAGATCGTCGATCGACTCGCGTGTTCTGAGGTTGTTGTTGATATCGAGCGTCATGCTGCGGACGCGGAAGGTGCTGCCGGCAACCGCCAGCGAGGCCACCCCACGCGGTGCGGCCTGGACGCTCTTGGTCGGTGCCGGCGCATAGGTGCTGTCGGCGATCTCCACTGATGCGGTCACCTCCGACCGACCCATGATCGAGGCCGTCATGGTGATCGGCTTCTTAGGTTGGATCGAGAACGACAGCTTGTTGACCATGCAGCCGTTGAAGCGGCTGTAGAGGTCGGCCTCGCCGGCTTCCAGCATCTCCTCAAAGGTCAGCGATCTGGTCAGCATGGCGTTCTTCAGAACATCGCCGGTCCAATCGTTCTTGAAGCCGGCGGCGAAGATGTCGTCCCAGGCGCCATAGGAGAGTTCGCCGCCGACATCGCCGGAGACGTCATAGCCGCCGAGCATCAGGTCGGTGATGTTGCCATCGGCGCGGATCTCGTCGGACTCG
>JAGSYV010000236.1 GCA_018262505.1 Pseudomonadota bacterium | reverse complement strand
GAACTCCTTGGTCGGCTTGGTCACCACTTTGTAGCCATTGTAATCGAGCCAGTCGATCAATGGACGAATGGAGGAGTACTCCTGGTCTTCAGCGAGTGCGGTGTAATAAAGCGCTCTCAGAAGGTAACCCTTGGCGCTGAATTCCTTTAGCAACCTACGGTAGTCAATATCGAACCCAAGAGCCTTGGCAGTCGCGTAAAGATTTGCACCATCGATGAAGAGGGCTATTTTTTCGCGTTCGTCAAACATAAGTTCTTTGCTTACCTCGCAACCGGCGGTCGTTAACGATGCTTCGTTCTGGTGAGTTTCTGATCACAGATTCGAAGAAATTTGCATCACATGATGGCGTCTCGTATCGCTTCTGTCCGCCAACATTTCGCTCATTAGCCCGCCTGTTATCAAGTTTCGGCCGGACAACCAAGTTAAAACGCTTTCATATGTTGGATTCCCACGGAAAATAGCAGAAAAGGGCGTTAATTCGACCAATGGGGCATGGTTTGCCCAAACGATTTTGCAGAAGCGCGCGATGCGATCACCGCATTTTGAAGGTCGTGTGAAATGATTGTCATCCGCGACTGGGCGGGATTGGGCAGGGTCGGAGACGGATGTTCGCTGCATCTCCACTTGCTTTTCGGCCGTCCTCCGCATATTTACGGCGTGAGTTCTGCAGCTTTGTTTCGCGCTAGCGAAGACTGCATCGACAAGGTGGACAACCGCTTCGAACTGGTACTGCTGGCCAGCCATCGCGCCCGTATGATCTCGTCCGGTTCGCCCCTGACGGTCGACCGAGATAACGACAAGAACCCGGTCGTTGCGCTGCGCGAAGTCGCGGAATCGTCGATTTCTCCCCAGGATCTCAAGGAAGATCTGATTCACTCGCTGCAAAAATACGTCGAGGTCGACGAGCCAGAGCAGGAGCCGGTGGCCGGTTTGCTCGGCGCCCCGGGCGACAGCGCCGACGACGACGAGATCGTCTTCGACCAGATGTCGGAAGAGGATCTGCTGCGCGGCCTCGAGAGCATGGTCCCGCCCGAGAAAGTCGAAGAGATCTGATTGTCGATCACGGCTGATGCTTTGGCGGGCGGACCGGATTCGGTTCGCCCGTTTTCATTTGTCGGCAACGGATTGAAAAGGCTTATCTCGCTTTTCCGCCGGCGCTGTCATGAATGAACTACTTTCCAAATTGGTGTTGCTATAGCTTGCTTTGCAGTGTTGTGCCGGCAGCGGATTCGGAGCGGTCGGTAAAAGAGGAGTGACCGTTCCCGATGATGCGGCAGTACGAACTCGTCGAAAGGGTGCAGCGTTACAACCCCAATTGCGACGAGGGTCTGCTGAACCGCGCCTATGTCTATGCCATGCAGAAGCATGGCACGCAGAAACGCGACTCGGGCGATCCCTACTTCTCCCATCCCCTCGAGGTCGCAGCCATCCTCACCGATCTCAAGGTCGATGACGCAACCATCGTCATTGCGCTTCTGCATGACACGATCGAAGACACCGACGCCACGCGACAGGAAATCGATCAACTGTTCGGCGTTGAGATCGGCCAACTGGTCGAAGGGCTCACCAAGCTCCAGAAGCTGGATCTTGTGTCCAAGCGCACCGCGCAGGCCGAAAACCTCAGAAAGCTGCTGCTCGCCATCGCCGAGGACCTGCGCGTCCTGCTGGTCAAGCTCGCCGACCGTCTCCACAACATGCGCACGTTGCATTTTGCGCCCGAGAGCAAGCGCGGTCGCATCGCCGAGGAGACGATGGAAATCTATGCGCCGCTCGCCGGGCGCATGGGCATGCAGGATATGCGCGACGAGCTTGAGGACATCGCCTTCAAGACGCTGCATCCGGATGCCTTCAGTGCCATCAAGGCTCGCCTTGATGAAATGGAGGCCCTGCAGAAGGACCTCATCGCCGATATTGAAAAAGAGCTTCACGAGAACCTGGAAGCGCGCGGCATCGTCGCCACCGTCAAGGGGCGACGCAAACAACCCTATTCGATCTTCCGCAAGATGATCGACAAGCAGCTCGGCTTCGAGCAGCTCAGCGACATCTACGGGTTCCGTGTGCTCGTCGACGACGTCGACACCTGCTATCGGGCGCTTGGCGTCGTCCACCAGCTGTGGCGAACAGTGCCGGGTCGTTTCAAGGACTATATCTCGACGCCCAAGCCGAACGGCTACAAGTCTCTGCATACCACCGTCGTTGGTCCCCATCGCCAGCGCGTCGAGCTGCAATTCCGCACGCACGGCATGCAGCAGGTCAATGAGTATGGCATCGCTGCGCATGCCCTCTACAAGGACAAGATCAGCGAGGGCGGACATCTGCCGCAGCTCGCCGATGACACGGCGGCCTATGCCTGGCTGCGCCAGACGGTTGAGGCGCTATCGGAGGGAGCCAGCCCCGAAGAATTTCTGGAAAACACCAAGCTGGAGCTTTTCCAGGATCAGGTGTTCTGCTTCACCCCGAAGGGCTTGCTGATCGCCTTGCCGCGCGGCGCGACCCCGATCGACTTCGCCTACGCCGTCCATACCAACATCGGCAATACCTGCGTCGGCTGCAAGATCAACGGCCGCATCACACCGCTGGTCACCGAGTTGAAGAACGGCGACGAGGTGGAGATCATCCGTTCCAAGGCCCAGGTGCCGCCACCGACCTGGGAAACCATCGCCGTCACCGGCAAGGCGCGCGCCGCCATCCGTCGTGCGACGCGTGAGGCGACGCGCAAGCAGTTTGCCTCGCTCGGCCGTCAGGTGCTCGAGACGGTGTTTTCCCGCGAAGGCCGCGAGCTTACCGACGCCCTGCTGGAACAGGCGCTGCCTCGCCTGTCGCAGCCGACCGTGCCGGACTTGCTTGCCGCCGTCGGGCGCGCCGAGGTTCCGTCAGCCGACGTGCTCAAGGCCTGCTTTCCCGACTACCGTGAGGAGCGGGCAGCGCGGCAAACAGCGGCGCAGCGGCAGGAAGGTGGCTGGTTCTCCTTTGCCGCCCAAGCCGGCATCAAGTTCCACGGCGACTCCGACTCGATCCGTGCTCATGGCTTGCCGATTCGCACCGTCGCGGCCGATCTGCCGGTACGCTTTGCTCCGGACGGCGGTGCCGTGCCGGGCGATCGCATCGTTGGCATCGTCGAGCCGGACGTCGGCATTACCATCTATCCGATCCAGTCGCCGGCGCTCAGCGCCTTCGAGGACAAACCCGATCGCTGGCTCGACGTCCGCTGGGACATCGACAGCGAGGATCCGATCCGTTTTCCCGCCCGCATCTGCATTCAGTCCTTCAACGAGCCGGGTTCGCTTGCTCGCATCGCCAAGGCGATCTCCGACAGCGACGGCAACATCGACAACATCGGCATGGCGCGGCGTACGCCCGACTTCCATGAGATTGTCGTCGACCTTGAAGTTTGGGACATCAAACATCTGACGCAGATCCTCAACGAGCTGCGCGTGCTGCCCAATGTCAGCAAGGTCGATCGCGTCAACGGGTAACCATGATCATAGGCATCGGCTCCGACCTCATCGATATCCGTCGCGTCGAGAAGACGCTGGAGCGCTTTGGCGACCGTTTCGTCACGCGGGTATTCACCGACATCGAGCGGGAACGCTCGGATCGCCGGGCCAATCGCGCGGCGTCCTATGCCAAGCGTTTCGCCGCCAAGGAAGCCTGCTCCAAAGCGCTCGGCACCGGCATCCGCATGGGAGTCAACTGGCGCGAGATGGGGGTAGTCAACCTTGTGACCGGGCAGCCGACCATGCGCCTCGAGGGTTCGGCGGCGGCGCGCCTGGCGGCATTGACGCCAAAGGGTCTGGTCTCTCGCATCGACGTCACCATTACCGACGACTATCCGCTGGCGCAGGCTTTCGTGGTGATCTCCGCTTGGCGTCGGCGACCAAACAGCGTGCGGAATCCAAAGACGGTATCTGGGAGACGATCAAGGTGATCGTCGAGGCACTCCTTCTTGCGCTTGTGGTGCGCACCTTTCTGTTCCAGCCCTTCTCGATCCCTTCTGGCTCGATGATGCACACGCTGCTCATCGGCGATTACCTGTTCGTTTCGAAATACTCCTACGGCTATAGCAAGTATTCCTTCCCCTTCGGCCTAGCTCCCTTCGAAGGTCGCATTTGGGCGAGCGCGCCCAAGGCGGGTGACATCGTCGTGTTCAAGCTGCCGGCCGACCATTCGACCGACTATATCAAGCGCGTCATTGGCTTGCCTGGCGACAAGATTCAGATGAAGGGCGGCGTGCTCTACATCAACGACCAGCCGGTCAAGCGCGAGCATACCGGCGAATTCGTCGAAAAAGGACCATTCGGCAACGACATCAAGGCACAGATCTGGCGCGAAACGCTGCCGAACGGCGTGTCCTATGACACGCTCGACATGGGCGTTACGGCCGGCGACGACACCCGCGAATTCGAGGTGCCGCCGGGCCACTATTTCATGATGGGCGACAACCGCGATAATTCCGCCGATAGCCGCATCGACGGCTCCGGCGTCGGCTATGTGCCGTTCGACCATCTGGTCGGCAAGGCGCAGGTCATCTTCTTCTCCATCGACGAGAGCGCCAAGCCCTGGATGTTCTGGACCTGGCCCTGGACGGTGCGTGTCGACCGCATGCTCTCCATGCTGAACTGATCCATGAACAATCATCAGGCACAGGTTCTGGAGGCGCTCGAACGGCGCCTCCAGTATCGTTTCAAGGACCGCGCCGGCCTTTTGCGAGCGCTCACTCACCGCAGCGCCGTCCCCGGCGATCAGGTGGCGCATGAGAGCTACCAGCGCCACGAGTTTCTCGGCGACCGTGTGCTGGCGCTGGTGGTGGCGGAGATGCTGTTCACCTCCTATCCGAGGGAGGAGGAGGGGGATCTCGCCCGACGTCTCAACCAACTGGTTCGCCGTGAGACATGCGCCGAAGTGGCCATCGATCTTGACCTCGGCTCGGTCGTGCGGCTGGGCACCGGCGAGCGACAGTCGGGTGGTCGCCGCAAGGAAGCGATCCTCGGCGACATTGCCGAAGCTGTGATCGCTGCCATCTACCTGGACGGCGGCTTCGAGCCGGCGAAGGATTTTGTCCTGCGCAACTGGAAGCCTCGTATGGAGAGCCTGACCGGTCCTCTGCGCGATTCCAAGACGCTGCTGCAGGAGTGGGCCCAGGGCCGGGGGCAAGGGCTTCCCAACTACACGATCGTTGAGCGCTCTGGCCCGGACCACGCCCCGATATTCCGCGTCGCCGTCATGATCGACGGCGAGACGGCGGGCGAGGGGCAGGGTAAATCGAAGCGGGACGCCGAGCAGGCCGCCGCTGCCGAGGCGCTCGCCAAGCGGGCAGGGTGAGCGGGACCGATAATCCCGGCGATAACCCTCGATTCTCCATGCTGCCAGAGAGCTGGAGAGGCGCGCGCCCTTCGATCGCGACTTTTTCCTACGCCCAAGCCGGAAAACCGGCTCGTACATTTGCTATTCTGTCCGAAAGGAATGACATATCTTGGCCACCCTTCCGCCTCCGGAGAGAGACGCGATGACCGATG